>DATFNI010000089.1:0-13431 GCA_035266485.1 Balneolales bacterium | reverse complement strand
TTGCTGGTGACATTGCGAGCGCATCCATCGGCATTGGCGTCACCATCTCCTCCGCTAATATAGAAGGGGAACCATGAGGGGACAAGTGAAAATCGGACTTTTTTTCCACAAATTTCAAAAGTTATCCACATTAGAAATGACTCGTCGTTTATAAACATCTTCTGGCTTTTGGTCAATACTTCAAAAGAACCCAGAGAAACAGGCCTTAATCCTGCGTTATCGGGTGCCTTAAAAGTTATCCACAAATTATAAACAACCAAGTATCAATATCTTGCGGTGATAATTCAGTAACGATCCGTGAATCCGGTTGTTGTATGAAAAAGCGTTTCCACAAAACAACCTTTGAGTTTGCGTTGCACCGAAAAACATGCTTGTATACTGAGTAGAATTCAAAATTCAACGGTAATTATATCATATGAACCGAACAATTCATCATAGCACTTATATCTATATAATGAACACTAAAATTATACATAGATATCCAATATTATGTCATTAGATAACGACCTTATAATCAACCATTATTTAATTAGAACCATCTTTCGGATCCGTATTTGCCCATCAAACCGTAACCGGTAAAAGTATATGCCACTCGATAGCGAAGAGGCATCAAAACGGATGGCATGTTCCCCCGCTGTTTGAGCCTCATCAACCAGATGCGATACCAAACGGCCGGTAACACTATAAACATTCAACTCAACCTGGCCATCCCCGTTCAAATGGTACCGAATCGTCGTGGTCGGATTGAATGGATTCGGGTAGTTTTGCAACAAGGTAAAAGTCTCAGGTTTATGATCGGAGGGTTCGATCGCCAGAGGAGTTCCTGTATACAAAAATTGAAACGACCCGGGAATGATGCCCGCTGAAAAGCTGCTGATTCTCTTCGGCATTGAAGAAGTCAGATCATATCGATAAATGGTTCCCGAAGAGACATAATCGGCTGCATCTGCAACAAACAGTTGCGGTGTTTGGTCGTCGTGCGCTACATCCATGGAATAATATGCCCCGCTGACAAGCGTGTCTCCAAGCGTAGTGAGGGTTTTCATATCGATGGATACGATCCCCCCATCGTTGTAATACGCACGGTCCATTGAGGGCAACAAAGCAATATCCCCCGGATGCCCGCCGACATCAATTGTTTTAATAATTGAATCATTACTGCTGTCGATAACTTCGATTTTTCCGAATGTCTCCAGGCTGGGGTTGTAATTACCCTTGCTGTCGTAACCATAATTACCAACGCACACAACCCAAACACGACCCTGATTATCAACAGCCACGTCGACCGGGTTATCTGCGACTTTCAGTTTCCTGATCATCTGATCGGTCTTTGCATCGATCACGGCAACACTGTCGCCCTGACCCAGGTTACTCAGTGCCACATAAGCCTTGCCGTTGCTTATGACGATTCCCTCAGGTCCGCTGCCGAGAGGGATCGTACTGGTTATGGCATTATTTGCCAGATCAACAACTGAAATATTCTTGCTGTCAAGATTCGTAACATACGCCTTGCTGCTGTTCACAGCCACCATTTGCCGCGGACCTTTTTCCTTATTGGTGTCATAATTGATAGTCTTTACCAGGGAAAGAGTGCTTTTATCAGTAACAACAATTTTACTGCTTCCGTAGACAAGGATGTACAAGTCACCATTAATCACAGCAGAACTTTGGGCCACGTCACCCAGTAATACTTTGTTCTTCTTATAAAATGCATTGCCGACAGTTGTACCATTTGAAACGTCATACGTGGTAACGGATGCATTCGCCTGCCCATAATTCCCCTCATTGATCACATACACATTTTGCAGCGCCTGCTGAGCCGCAACCACATAAGGGATAAATAGTAAACCAAGTAAAACTAACGGGAGTATCCTCTGTTTCATTTCATCCTCTGCAGTTTGGTTATTTGAATGGGTAACTGATTGACGCCGTTAATTGATAGTTCCGGCCCGGCATCGGGTACCAGGCTATCACCTGGTAATCTTTATTGAACACGTTGTAAACCGTAGCATTTACTTCCAGATTAAACGGCCCGACCGGCTGTTGGTAACCTCCACCGGCATTCCACACGGAATAAGGAGGTAACGGATCCAGCGGACTGCTGTGATCGTTTGTCGTATATCGCTTGCCGATACCGGTCCTGTTAACAAAAACCTGGATATACCGGTAGCTTATCCCCAGAAACAACTTTTGACTGACGGGCGGGACATATCGCATCTGCTTATCCAGGGCCTGGCTGCTGCTTTTGGGATTACTCAAAATCCGGGCCCGAGTTAACGTAAGCAGATAATGCAGCGAGACATTCCAGTTATTAGCCCTGTAAGCTGCTTGTGTGGATAATTCCAGGCCTTTCATCTCCGATTCCTGGATATTGACCGGTGTGGTTCCACCTGAAAACGGAACCCAGCGAATGCCGTTATGCTGGCGGCTGCGATAAACTTCCGGAGATATCATAAATGAAAGATGATGCACTTTCATACGGTAGACGAAACCCGTCTCAATCGTTGTGCTGCGCTCCGGTTTGAGGTCCGGGTTTCCTCCGTTTGCCCAGTACAGATCGTTGAATGTCGGTGCCGTATAGTCTTTTTTGAACGTGCCCCGGATGTAGAGATGATCTTTCAGCAGCTCGAAATTCAAACCGAGGGAAGGGATCAGTGCATCACCAAAATCAGAATAATGATCATAGCGTCCGGCACCAAAAAGCCAGAGCCGTGACCATGGATTATAATTGAGCTGCAAAAGATTACTCCAAGTCGCCCGATTCTTGCCGCTTCCATAATTGTTGGTATGAACTTGGTCATATTCTACGGATGACAAACCGTGGAGATCCAGCTGATGGCCGAAGTAATGATTTACCGATCCCCTAATTACCTCATTATAAACTGCACTCTCACTGTTTACATGCTGCTCAGGATTAGCAAAATTTAGTTTATAGAGGTTGTAAAAGGCCTTAAATCCGAATTTTGTACTTCCCTGCCAGGTGGTCGCCGCAGCATACCAGCGAAGGAAACGGTCTTTCTGCCGTCCTGCATCGCTGGAGCTTACAATCGAACCGGGTATGTTATTCTCCTCGCCGGCATACCAGAGGGCTGATTTTACCTGGTAATGTCCTTTTTTCCACCCGGCCTGAGCAAGGATGTGCCGGGCATCCAGCCCGTTATGCGTCCTCTTCCGTTCCTTATTTTGAAACGGATCGAAATAGCTGAAGTCATTGACGGCACGTCGGTGAAAGACGATGGCAGAAAGATTCCACCGGTCATTACTCCATCCCGCCCCTGCTGTTTGCTGATCCGATCCAAACGAACCAACCTCGTTGCTCAAACGAACACTATTCTCAAGCTTTTTGGTGTGTAAAATGACGGTTCCGCCCGCTCCCCCCGATCCGAATGATGTTCCTGCGTTTCCCGGGGATATTTCGACCGAACTGATGGTTGAGGATGGAATTATCGAGAGATCGGTCAGTCCGAGCATGGAATGATTAAGCTCAAACCCATTCCAGATAACCTGGGTCTGCCGGGCATCAAAACCCCGTTGTGATATGGTAGCCAGTCCACCCGGACCATCATCCTGCACGAAGGCAGTAGTCACTGATTGAAGGACGAGTCCGAGGTTCTGATTGGAAAGAAATCGGAGCGGCAGGGAATCCACCACGTTGACCTGCACCGGCTGGCGGTAATCGGGCTGGTTGATGCGCGTAGCTGTCACACGGACCTCCGGCCCGGTATAGCTGGTATCCGCCTGTTGAGCCCATAACGGGAGGACTGATTGTAACAGAAGAAGTAGTGTAATAAGAAGGACGCACGAAGCACCCTTGCACAAAGTGTATTTCATGGATCACCTGAACTTTTAAACCCGAAAGTTCTACAGTGAAGATTACACGGCAGGTCTCCTGGCTCTCCCAACTGTTGACGGCCTTCCCACCCCGACACATCGGGGCAGTGGCAAGGAGGTGGTCAACAGCGTTTTGCTTGCGCCTGTTGGGATTACAGTTGCGGGTACAGCCCCCGGTTTACACGGGGTTCCCTATTAATTTGGGGATGTGGACATCCCTTCAAAACCGCATATCAACAATCTGTAAAAAGAACGCCACCATTATACAAGATCAGAATCGAAAATAAAAGGCGCTTCAGATTTTTTTTGAAATCAACCCAACAACCGGGCCGCAAGGCATGGTAATCTCCCGTGATCACCCATACACAAAAACCGTTATTCCATCGTCAAAACGGCACGGAAACGCACTTTGTTTGTGATCATCTTATCGTAGGCTTCGTTCACTTTTTCCAGTGGAAAGGTCTCGATTTTCGGCCTGATGTTACTCATTGCACTGAATTCGAGTGTCTCCTCCGATTCTTTGGCGTGACCGCTTGGCCAGCCGGAGATCCTTTTACCTGACAGCAATGCAAACGGGACGACTTCCATGTTATCCGCGGCTGCAGCTACAATCACCAGATTGCCACGTGAGGATAATCCGCCAACCAGATGGCTGATGGCCTTGCTGTTGGGCGCTGTTGCCAGGATGACATCGGCTCCGCCCATTTTAGCCAGTTCCTTTGCCGGATCCATTTTTTCGGTGTTGATGTAATAGTGAGCACCCAGTTCCAGCGCCAGCGCTTCCTTGCTGCTTCCATGCGACAAGGCAATAGTCCGGTAACCTGCCGCACGGCAATATTGCAACGCAAGGTGACCCAGACCGCCAATGCCTAACACGGCCACGAGTGCACCCGGTTTGGCTCCGCTGTTACGCAAGGCGTTATAAGTCGTGATTCCGGCACAAAGCAACGGGGCCGCATCAGCGGATGACAACTCTGCCGGCACGCGGGCAAGGGCCTCAAACGGTGCCGTCATATACTCAGCGTACCCACCATCGTAGGATATACCTGATATTTGCGCGTTCTCACAGTTTATAAAATCGCCTTTACGGCATGGCTCACAGTGGAAACAGTGACCGCCATGCCATCCGACACCAACGCGTTCTCCTTCTTTCCAGCCCTGCACGTCGCTGCCGGTTTTCACAATTTTTCCGATCACCTCATGTCCGGGGACACGCGGATACTGAATACCGGGAAACACTCCTTCCTTAACGAAGTAATCGCTGTGGCATATTCCACAGGCTTCGACTTTGATTAATACCTGATTCGATTGCGGTTCGGGGATGGGCTTATCAACCAACTCAAACTTCCCTCCCGCCTTTGATACTTGAGCGGCTTTCATTGTTGCCATAATGTATTCGACCTCGTTTTGATTAATAGTTCGATGAGCGTGTAGGCTGTAACAGGTCTGGTTGCAGGTTGGTTCCAACACCAATTTTATTTCTCCCATCAACCAAAAAATCTTTAAGAATAATCTTACTCCGGTACCGCATTGACAGATAGGAACATCCACCAGTCCGCGGCATCCATCTTTAAGAACTTTTCTCCCCTTTTGATTGCTTCATCGGCCAGCGCTTTTTTCCTCTTTTTAAGCCGTTTCCTGATAGCCTGGCAGTCACTACTCGCCATCAAATCCTCGTGCGATTTCAACCATTTCTGCAACACTGAGTAATCATTGTAGAGGCCCAATTGCTCTGTTATGCTCTTTATGTATCGCTCTTTGTTCCTCAACTCATCGGTTCCGCTCTCATTGAAGATATCCAGTTGGTACTGCAGGTGCTTCAGACTCTTGCGCCAGGCATGCATGAACCGGGCTTTCTCTTTTTTCCTGGCTTTTTTCCCTTTGCATGTGGCATCCGTGAATAAATCCTTACTGGCAAACGACAGGTCCTCCAGGGCCAGGGTGTCGGATAATACAGGCCGAAGAAGCAGCGAATGCTTTTCGATATACTTCTGAATTCCTTTGAGGACCTCTTTTTCTTTCAGTTCCCGAATAGCACCCTCATATTCCTGATCCAGAACCTTCCGCACCTCCGACAGATATGTTTGCTCCATGTCTGTCATCATGTGGCTGATACCATAACGCATGATGGCGGAATCGCGTGGGGCAGCAAGGCGTTCTCCAAGCATCTTCCACTGATCTCCCCGCTTCATTGCCAGGGACTTATCCAGCGGTTTCAGCAACAATTCCAACGTTCGCAGACGCTTAAATGATTTCCGAATCTCGTGTACAGCCGTGTCCTCATCAGGATTAGAACACTGATCACATATCAGCCCAATCTGTTTTTCCCGGAAGGCCGACATGTACGTCGAAAGGTTAGATATGATATTTTCCTCCATATACAGAGCATTCGTTCCTCTTGCTTATATCAAGATAGCAAAAAGGAGGAAATACCAAACGTTAACGGCTTCTCTTCACCACAGCCAGCCTGGCAGAGGCCGCCTGATCCAGGAGCCAGTGTACTTCTCCATTTTCAGCTTTGATGTACTGGGCCGGCCATTCTTCCGGTTGGCGCACACCTTCAATAATTCCTTTGACGATATCCGCCTTATCCGCACCAAACACTATAAAAGCAATATTTTTAGCATGATTGATCGCCGGAATCGTCAATGTGGTCCGGTACATCTGCTGATCTTCGAGATAGACTGAAGCGTACCATGGGTCCGTCTTTTTCAGAACAGGCGTATGAGGGAAAAGGGAAGCCGTGTGGCCATTTGTACCTAATCCGAGGTAGATTAAATCAAATTCGGGATATTCCGAATCAAAGAATGAATGCAGTTCCTTGCCATATACTTCTGCCGATATCTCCGCCGAATCCTTATAAGGCACCTCGTGAATATTCTCATCAGGAATAGGCACGTTGTTGATAAACTGTTCACGGGCCATCCCGATGTTGCTGCGGGGATCATCATGAGGGACATATCGTTCGTCCCCCCAAAAAAGATGAACCTTATCCCACGGTATCGACTCGATGCGGGGCAGCTCGCTGAGCAGCTTGTAGGTCCGTTCCGGAGAATGGCCCCCTGAGAGCGCGACACTGAACCTGTCTCTCTGTTTGACGGCTTCACGTGCCGTCTCCACAAACAAATCGGCCGCGACTCCCGCCACTTTATCCGGATCATTCAAAATTTTGAGCATCACTTTTTCGATTTTGATGAACTATCGTGATTATTCTCGAGCGGCATCATCAGCCAGGTGTTGCCATCCTGGGCGATGAGTGCTTCGGCATCTTCCGGACCCCAGGTCCCGGCGGCATAGTTCGGGAAATCCATTGGATTTGTGGCTTCCCAGTGGTTAATAATGGGCATCAGCACGTCCCACGCCGCATTGACCTGGTCGGCACGCATAAACATCGTTGCATCGCCTTGCATCACATCGAGAAGCAACGTTTCGTAAGCCTCAGGCGTCTCACCCTCGTACTGTTGTTCATAATTAAACTGCATCTCCACCGGGTTCAGGATCATCTGAAGCCCCGGATCCTTGGCAAGAAACCGAAGCTTGATGCCCTTCTCCGGCTGAATATTCAGGATCAGCCGGTTCGGAGTCAGGTTGACATGCGTCTCACTTGGGAAGGCTTCGTGCGGAACCGGACGAAACTGTATTGTGATCATTGAAACCTGCTTTAAGAGATGTTTACCGGTGCGCAGGTAGAATGGGACACCCTGCCAGCGCCAGTTGTCTATATAAAGCTTGAGCGCCGCGAAGGATTCTGTTTTTGATTTGGGATCGACGCCATCTTCATTTCGATATCCGATCATTTTCTTGCCTTCAATCCAACCCGGACCGTACTGGCCGCGCACGGCAAAGTGCGGGACCTGTTCGGGCTTAATCTTGCGGGTCGCGTGGAGAACATCCACTTTCTTATTGCGCACCTCGTCGGCGTTAAAATTAACCGGTGGTTCCATCGCAATCAGGCAGAACAACTGCATCAGGTGATTCTGGATCATATCTCGCAGGGCACCAGCGTGGTCGTAGTACCCGCCACGGTGTTCCACGCCAACTTGCTCGGCCACGGTAATCTGCACATGGTCGATATAGTTCCGGTTCCAAATGGGTTCAAACAATGCATTGGCAAAGCGAAAGGCCATCAGATTTTGCACCGTTTCTTTACCCAGATAGTGGTCGATCCGGTAAACCTGGCACTCGTCGAAGAAACTGGTCATATGCTCGTTGAGCTTGCTGGCCGACTCGAGATCATGACCAAACGGCTTTTCGATGACGATCCGTGAACTTTGCGAGTCGTCAGAGAGTCCAGATTTACTTATGTTTTCGCTGATCGGTTCAAAGAAACGCGGTGGTGTCGCCAGGTAGAAGACACGGTCGCAGGAGCCGTCAAGGTCCTTTTCCAGTTTCTCAATGTCGGATTTCAGGGCTTTGAAATTTTCAAGCTTCGTGAAATCCATCTTCTTGTACTGAAGATGTTCCGCGAACTTCTTCCAGTCTTCTGCTTTGACCTTGCCACGGCGGGAAAAACTGTTAATCCCGTCCTTCACCTTATCCCGGAATTTGTCATTCGTCATGTCTTTGACATCGATGCCAAGCACCATAAAATGCTCAGGCATCCAGTCTTCAAGATAAAGATTGTAGATGGCAGGCATCAGCTTGCGCCAGGTAAGATCGCCGCCGGCGCCAAATATGGCAAGAATCGTTTCTCCGGGTTTTCCTGTACTAACCAAAATTGAGCCTCCTTATTAGTTTTTACTCCATTCCGAATGAAAAGTACCTTCCTGATCCACCCGTTCATAGGTGTGAGAACCGAAATCGTCGCGTTGTGCCTGGATCAGGTTGGCGGGCATCCACGAACTGCGATAGGCATCAAAATAACCCAGCGATACGCTGAGAGCCGGAACGGGAACTCCCATTTCAACGGACTTGCTGACTACATATCTCAGATCCGATTGTGCTTTTTGAAGATTGTCGGCAAACTTCGAATCCAGTATGAGATTCGACAGATCAGGATTACGATCATAGGCGGCCCGGATATCCTCGAGCAGCGCAGCGCGTATGATACAGCCACCACGCCATATCCGCGCTACATCCTTCAGGTTCAGATTGAATTTGTAATGATCGGAAGCGACCCGCAGTTGATGCATCCCCTGGGCATAGCTTGCGATCATTCCGAAATAGACTGCATTTTTTAGCTTGCCGACAAAATCCTTGTAATTTCCCGTACCATCTTCCTGCAACTTGTTCAGTTTGTAGAGGTCACCGGCTTTCTTACGATCATTCTTGAAACCGGACAAATCACGCATGGCCACGGCAATATCAAGAGTTGGCACGGCAACCTGCAATTCCATGGCATCCTGGGAGGTCCATTTGCCGGTCCCCTTCTGTTTGGCGCTGTCCTTGATTTTGTCGATGAGCCAGCCGTCTCCTTTGTCATCGTGTTTGGCGAATATCTCGGCGGTGATTTCAACCAAAAATGAGTCGAGTTCAGCTTCATTCCAGCTCTTATAGGTCTCATGAAGCTGCTGATTACTCATCCCGAGCCCGTCCTTCATCAGTTGATAGCTTTCAGCAAGAATCTGCATGATGGCGTATTCAATGCCGTTATGCACCATTTTTACATAATGTCCGGCTGACCGGGGACCCAGAAAGGTCACACACGGATCGCCATCCACTTTTGCTGCAGCTGCTTCCAGGATCGGTTTTACACGATCGTAGACCGATTCCGTGCCGCCCGGCATCATGCTCGGCCCGAATCGGGCACCTTTCTCTCCACCGGAAATCCCCATTCCCATAAAGTGGATTCCCTTGTCTTTCAGCTCATCAAAATGACGTTCAGTATCCGTAAAATGAGAGTTCCCTCCATCGATGATGAGATCATTCTTATCAAGAATGGGTACCAGCTCGTCGATGACAGAATCGACAGCCTTACCTGCCGGCACCAGCATAATGACGGATCTTGGTTTCTTAAGGCTGTTCACAAACTCCTTCACATCCGTGAACCCATTCACATGCAACTCGCCTGATTCTTTATCCAGTGCTTTGGCCTTATCGGGATCAGTATCCAGCCCAGCAACGGAATATCCGTTGTCCGCCATATTCAAAACAAAATTCCGGCCCATTACTCCCAGGCCGACCATCCCTATATCATATTGTTGTTCGTTCATTGTATTTCTGCGCTTTTGTTGTGTCTAATTTTTAGTTTCTGTTTCACTTGTTGATATAAGGAAATAAGAGAATAGGGGAATAGGGGAATAGGGCTTGAAGAAAGTACTGCCAATCATCAAATTATCATCGTTGCCATATTTCCTTACTTCCTTATTGCCTAATATCCTGATTCCTATACTTTTATGATAAACCCAAATCTGCCATTGCCTTTTTAGTGGATTCGAGTCTACGATGATGAATGCCGTTGAAACCCAATGACCGGGCAATTTCAACAAACATATGACGATCATCGATATATACGGATCGCTGCGGCGGGACCTGCGAAACATCCATGGCCACCTTGTAAATATCCTCATCCGGCTTGCGAAAATGCACGAAGGATGAGGAGATAAAAGCATCTATGAAGTTTGCCAGTTCAAAAGTGTTGATGCGGTAATCATTCAATTCCCGTCCTTCATTCGAGATGACATATGTTCTCAGGTTATGTCTGGTCTTGACGTCTTTAATAAAGGCGATCATGTCATCGAACGGTTTTGACTGTGCAAACATAAATTTCTTGAAATCTTCTTTTGTGAACGAACGATCGTTGTAAAAAACGATACGGTCCAGATATTCATCCAGGCTCAGTTTTCCCGCCTCATAGGTATCAAATGTCAGGTGATGTCGTTCCTGGAGCTCGTCGGCATCCAGTCCGAAATGGTCTACAGCTCTGTCCCGGGCATGCCGGTCCCATCCATTGGTCAGTAAAACGCCGCCGATATCCAGAAAAAGTGCTTCTATCTCTGTATTGTTAGTCATTCATTACTCCTGAATTGATTACTAGATTATGTTTTTGAGACCATCCTCCGACCTGACTCGGAGAAAACCACGTGCCCGCCCGTAATGGTTTC
The DNA here is from genome assembly GCA_035266485.1 of Balneolales bacterium. Classification (GTDB taxonomy): domain Bacteria; phylum Bacteroidota; class Rhodothermia; order Balneolales; family DATFMH01; genus DATFNI01. Next base: position 2,557 of record DATFNI010000089.1, on the reverse strand, counting down.
CGGCATATAGCGATACACCACTAAGGCACCGATTATGAGCAGAACTGCCAGTGTAAAAAAGGGCACCTCAAATGCGATGACGGCAAGCACGCCGGCCAATAATGGTCCCAGTGCGATACCGAGGCCAAATCCCATTGTAATAACACTCATTTGTCTTCCGGCACCACCTGATTTCGACAAATCGGCGCCAACGGCAAAGGCCGGTGCGGCTATGGCTCCGGCAGCAACGCCCTGAAGAATACGCAATACAATAAGTTGCCACAGAGCAGTTACTTCACCCAACAAAGCTGTCGCTGGGGCCATGAGTAACAGGCCACCGAGTAGCACCACTTTACGGCCGACCTTATCCGAATAATGCCCAAGTGGAATTTGGGTGACCAGCCTTCCGACCATGAGCATACTGAAAGCGACTCCAAACCCAAAAGCCGTGATATCGAGCCGGGCATTAAACTCGTTCTCCAGAGTCACAACCATCGAAAAAGCCGCTGCCATCAGGAAAGTTGCAAGGCTGGCGCTCAGGATCCCGGAATTCAGAAGTGACAGATCGAAGATTCGAAATCTGCTTTTGATGGATTTCGGATCCGTTTCAGCAGGTTCTTCGTCTTCCACATCCCTGACCCATGCCTGAACCATTATCATGGCGAGGGCGACGAATATCGCACCCACGACAAAAGCCGTATTAAAGCCATACCGCGTCAGCAGATAACCGCCAATGACGGGACCTATCGAAAACCCAATCATTCGGAATGTACTATAAATACCCATTGATCCGCCCCGGGTTCTTTTTTCTGTGATGGCAGACATCAAGGACAACGATGCGGGTATGGTCAGTGCAACCCCCACTCCCTGCAGCGATCGCAACAGGAACAGGGACAAAAAATTACCTGCATAAATAAACAGGATGGTACTGACACCAATTATGGCCAGTCCAATTTGTATCAATAACTTCCGTTTATTCAATCGATCGCTGATGGCACCGGCAAACGGCTGTAAGAGGCTGTTGATCAGGCCATAAGCCGAAATCAACAACCCGACCAACACCGGCAGCGCCATGTGGAAATACTGCTTGGGCAGCTTTGAAATATATATGGGGATGATCACGATCAGGATGCTGTTGCCAAGCGCATCGGCCATACGTGCCACAGAGAGAGCTAAAACCGGTTTATTTAAACCGATGCTCTCAAACATTCGTGTAGGTTCCTTCAATCTAATCAGCTTTCTGCCGTCGTTTACTTTCTTTATCCGGCGACATGTTTATGCCCTATTTTCCCGCAGGCTTCTTTTATTTCTTCTTTCAATGCCTTGAGACCGATCACTAGCTCATCACCCATATCAACCCTGAGTACACGCCGGTCGTGACGACCGAGAGCTTCAAGGTCACCAATTGCCTGAGCTTGTCTCAAGACACTGTAACCGTAAGGCTTGCCTGGAATTGAACGATCAACAGGATCATTCATTGTCAATTGAAGAAATAATCCGCAATTAGTACCACCTTTGTGAAATTGTCCTGTAGAGTGAAGGAACCTCGGACCATATCCCAGGGTAACGGCCGCATTCAAACTGCGTTGCAGTTCGGTACGCATTTCCTGAAGAAGCCGCGAGACCTCTTCATTCTCAGTCAAAAATGCCTGGATGGCGATATAATCGTGATGTCCCGTTTCACTTAAGAATGCCGTTAAGATATTATCACCACTTGATTTAAACCAGTCTGCATAATATTTCAGCTTATCGCTGGTAACAACCGGTTTCTTTTCTGGCATTTGCCCTTTATCGGCCACTTCCTGCAACAGACGCTTGGTGTTATCCTTGCTCTCCTGCACATTCGGTTGATTGAATGCGTTGATACCCAACACAGATCCGGCTCTCGCCGTGGCAAACTCCCAGCGCACCATCTCCTGGCCAATATCATATACATCACTCAACTGGATAGATACCACGGGGTGGCCATCTTTTTTTAGTGCATCCACTTTTCTATCTCGCTCAGATGCTTTTTCGCCTTTTAGATTGAAATGGACAAACACGCGATCATCACTGTAAGCCTCCGGAGCTAGCAGCGCTTCGCCGGTTACCGGCAGGATACCGGTATCTTCCTTGCCCGTGCTTTCAGCCAATAATTGCTCCAGCCACATCCCGAGGGTTGCCAGTTTGTCCGGCATGATGAACGTGACTTTGTCACGCCCATCGTTGGCCATGGCACCGATAGCTGATCCAAGCTGTGCAGCCGGATTTTTTGCAACCGGCACATCCTGCGAGCAGGCATGAAGCATGCGCATCGATCTTTCGAGTAATTCACCGATGCGAACACCTTTCAATACGGCCGGGACGAGTCCGAAATAGCTGAGTGCGGAATAGCGGCCGCCAATGTCTTTGAAATTCAGGAAAGTATGTCTGAAATGTTTCTCTTTGGCGTAGTCGGTCAGCGGTGATCCGGGATCTGTTATAGCGACGAAGTTTTCACCGGCCTTGTCACCACGTTTCTCCTTCACTTTTTCGTAGAAATAGTCACCAAATGAGCGGGTTTCCGCCGTCGTACCCGATTTGGTTGCCACAATGAACA
>DATFNI010000088.1:0-15383 GCA_035266485.1 Balneolales bacterium | reverse complement strand
GACCGATTCTCGGTCAAATGTCATCAAACACTACCTTTTCTGCCGATACTCTGCAAACCTCTACCCTACGGTTTACAGGGAAGGGAGTCCAGATTTACGGCACCACTAATTTTACGGGTCCCGGCAGGTGGATTAACGACGGTATTGTACATGGCGGAGGTGGTTATTTGAATCTTAATCAGTCACTCACAAACACCGGGACGCTTTACCTTCAGGGTTATACCAATATTGCAACGGGAGACACCCTGTACAATGACGGACATATCATTCTGGTGATGGACAACTACGGAAGACTCAGTCAAAACGGTTCGGGTACCCCCTTGCCGGTTATCCTTAACCGTGGCGTCATTCAAGGTGATAATCAGCTCGGCGACCATTACGTATCTGTTCCCATAATCAATCAGGATACGGTTCGCATAGATGCCGGGCGGCTCGTCGTGACAACCAGTTTTGACAACCAGTCCAACGGAGTGATTTCAGGTATAAACGGAATATTTGATGAAATCAACAACCGTCCCTACCTAAGCAACGAGGGCGGCATTTATCCATATGGGCCTTACTCGCGGTTAACCATCAGCGGCCCACTGGATCTGAGTTCCCCCACATCTTATATCAAAATAGATATCGGGGGAGATCAATTAAATGGGAAACTTCGGATTACCAATACATTTACGAGTGGACAGGGTGTAATTAAAGTCCGCGCCTCCGGGTCCTATATTCCCCAGGATTACTCAGCGTATAACGTACTTTCTGCCATGCAAGGGCTTCCAACAACTCTACCGTCTGTTAGCAGTGACATTCAATATGTTCACTTTACAGAAGCAGCAGTACAGGATTCCATATTACAACTCACCGCTCATCGTGACCTTGCTTCCATTGGCAAAATATCGCGTGATACGATAAATGCCGGGTTAATAGCTCCACTCACGATTAAGGGAAGCGGATTTAACAGTCAAAGTCATTTTTGGATCAGTGAGCATCTGCCCTCAAAACCTGATTCTGTTGTTACCGAAGATCTCATGACCGATTCGTTATTCTCCGATCATGTTAATGTAAGTATCGATCTAAGAGAACCATGGTGGATGGGAAGAGGATACATTCATACACAAAATCCCGGACAGCCTGCTGACAGTACATCAATTTTTATTATTCCTGTACTCAGTGTTCATTTTAAACGATTTGTGGGACGCCAGGGAGTTGGAATAATTAATGGAGATCCGTACAACGGGAGAAGCTGGACAACAACCCATTTTTATGGATTTTCAAGCTATCCCGTACGACAATTTATAGTTGGAGAGTTTATCAAACCACATTTCTCCTTTGTACAATCGGCTATATCCAGCCAATATCATGGAAGAGGAACCGAAGTTTGGGATAGCTACTCTTCACCCCATCATGATCATACACTTTTGGTTTCAGGTGTGTATCCGGGACTGTATACCAACTTTTATTCTAGTACTACAATATCAACAAGCCATGTACTGTTCACGCCATCCGGATTGGCAAATCTATCGCAAGCCCTGGCTGATACATCGATGTTTCCATATTCGGCGTATGCCGCATCACACTACATATTTTGGGTGATTCCGGATGGTCAATATCAATTGGTAATGCAACGATGTATCAGGGATAGCGCTAATGCCCCTCTTTCTAATTTCCTAAGTACACTTGCACCAAGCGATTCACTATTGAATGCTACCATAGATGATGTTTTGTCTTCGGGACTCACTAGAAGATTCTCACAGCCAGACCTATATCTCAAACAGATTCTTATTAATCTGGTCACATTGATGCATTCTACAGCCGATGCTCAATCTGTCTATGAACAATCCCTATCAAGATTCACTGCCATGTGGGCGTACCAGGTTAATATGTTAATCTATCATTCAGTAAAGGAACATCTGGGGGCAGACAATCAACCTTCCGACAGTAGTGCGCATCAAGCTATAAACATTGCTGCCCAGAACTTATACAATAATGTAAAAAAAGGCGGGAATCGGAATATTAGTAATAGCCTTCCGTCAAATAATTCGAGTGATTGGTTTCAGTTTCCATATCCTCCATCACAACCGACCGAACCACCGCCCCCAGACAATACAAATAATAATTACCCACATGTCGAACCTGGAGGATTCGCCCCGAAACCTGGTCCGGATATTTGCGTCTCAAATTGCAGTAATACCCCGGGAAACGATAATAAAGACAGCTTTGGCAATCCTATTGGCCCCAATGGAACAACTGTGATCCCGGATACCTGCAATCCGTCCGATCTCACCCTGAAAGGTCAGATTGCATGTGTCAAACTCGTACCACTCGTTGCGCCTTTTGACCCGAATGATAAGTCCGCCTTGTCATCGGGACCTGCCAAGGTTGATTCAAGCAATGGCACTATTCATGTCAGGCACTACTACATCCCGCTTTCTCATGCCCAGGACAGCCTGCGTTACTCCATACACTTTGAGAATCTGGCAGCAGCTACCGGCGCCGCACATACGGTAACCATTACCGATACACTGGATTCTAATGTCGACCCTGCTTCTTTCCACCTGATGAATGCGAGTCACGACAGCGTGCTAACCGTTCAGCAAGCAGGCCATATCGTCACCTTTACGTTCAACGGTATCGACCTGCCGCCGGATACGGCCGCGCCCGGTGGTGAAGGGTTTGTCTCGTACGCTGTTAAACCCAACACGGGTCTCACAAACGGCACTATGATCAAGAACCAGGCTTCGATCGTCTTTGATTCGAACCCGGCTATTCTGACCCCGACAACGGTTCACGTCATCACCAAAACAGCGGATGCCACTCTTGCACTGCAGTCAATGACGGACTCCCTGGTAGTCGGGAAGAAAGACACGCTTTCAATATCTATTACCAACAACGGTCCGGATCCCGCCGATTCGGTCCATGTCCTGATGTTGGTTCCGGGGAGCATTGCTGTACAAAGCGTGATGGGCGACAGTTCATGGACACAAAAGCATGACAGTCTGATGATCCGGATGGGTTCGGTTGCCGCCACAAAAACGGCAACGGCAAAACTTGCGATTGTATCTCACGTAACCGGCAGTACGTCATTTGCCGCCCAGGTTTACACCAGTTCCGCTGATGCAGACATCTTTAATGACCAGGCATTGTTAACAGTGAAATCCGTCCAGGGAACACCTATAGAGGTTTCCAACTCAAACCTGCCAGCCCGCTATAGCCTGCATCAGAACTATCCGAATCCATTTAACCCGACAACCACGATCAGCTTCGCTTTGCCTAAAGCAGGAAAAGTGCGACTGGAGATCTACAACATCCTCGGACAGAAAGTGGCTACGCTTATAAATAAATCTATGAGGGCAGGGTACTACAATGTACAGTGGGATGCCCGTCAGGTAGCCAGCGGCTTGTACTTATACCGAATAACTTCCGGGCATTTTGTAAAAACCAAGAAGATGATGCTCATCAAGTAACTATACCTAATGGCGATCCCGTGTTATTATCATCGCCATCATTTAAAAGCCACTCCGCTGACCGGTGTGGCTTTTTTATAATTCCGGTTCGAGATAAAGAGTTGGTTCATTAGCCTCAATACTATAAATAATAATTATCAGGCAAAAGATGGCGTCATCTCTTTAACCCGGCAGGTTGGCAAATGAATGTACCGGGTCATCTCCGCCTGTATTTCGATGTTTTCCGCTTTCTCACTCAGATCTTTAACGGCACCGGCAAACCCACTGTGGTTGATGCAATGTACCTTCAAGCCCTGATTTTCAATTTCCGTATACCTGACATCCGGAAGCAGCGTGCTATAATTCAGGTCAGAATAAATGGCATCGATATAGTTGATACACTCGTTCTTCATGATAGCCAGCACTTTTTCATAAGCATAGAAGATCCCCTCATTTTCACTGTAGTTGTCTTCGTAGTCGATCGTAATCCTGCGACCGATTTTATACGAAAATTCTTCTAAATCCTGGGATAATACATAAGAATGAAAAGTCAGGTCAAACTCGCTTTCTCCCCTGGATTTTGAAGCAATTATCGAAAAAAAAGATCCGATTCTGGGTATATAGTTGCTGATATAACACTTGACCATGGTAATCTCCTTTCAGATTCGAAAAGGCATTAAGTCATGGTATGATAGCGATTATATGTTTCCTTTAGATTAAGTAATTGTTAAGAAATGACCGGCCTGTCTGTTGGTCACAGTCACTCATTTAAAAAAGGGTGCAGCACCGCTGACTAAAACCCTTCTGCGATTCGTTATTTATAATAAAATTCATAACAAACTAACATCAACATGCCATATAAAATTAACCGCAATACCAATACTTTTCCGGTTAACGTATGTTGAACACCGTTTAACAACATCTATAAGGAGTCTTTGCAAGACCAACCTCACCAACCCTCTCCTGATTTACAGGAGAGGGTTGGTGAGGTAAAAAAAGGTTTCGCAAAGCTTCATAAAAGTCAGGAAATTATCATCTGCAAAGCTACAGCGTTCTTTTTAAACAACTTTCAATAACAGAACAAGAAAAGAGTGTAAAGACTGAAACTATTACTCTTTTTGAAAGTGCAGGTGCAATCATGAAAAAATCAATCATTTCTTTACTGGCTATTCTACCCGTTCTTTTTCTATCTGCATGCTCACCTACCGTATTAATAAAAACGTCACCTGAGCAACAAAACGTCGTCCTCTCATCCTTCCGGTTTCATATCGAACATTTTAATCCGTACAACTTTTACACCGGCAATTTTGCCAGCCTTTTGGTAAGCGCCAGTCCCCCTTCCATGTTCAATGCGGATTTAAAGCAGGTCTATCCGATGTACAGCAAAAAGCAGAATAAAATGATCAAATCGGAAGTGGACTCGACGTTTGATGTGATACAAAACCATCTGGGTAAGTTGAACTATAACTTGCTGCCCGCCAATACTCTGAAAGGCGAAGCAGAGTATGATCCGTATGGGTATCCGACAGATACGAAACCAGGCAAGGCTTTTAAAAAGGCTGATCTGGCATTACAGGTAGATATTTACATCGATGAAGATTTTGTTAACCGTTTCTTTGCGTATCCGGGGTTGTTCCAACTCACATATACCCCTCGCATCACCACGATCATGAAAATGGTCAATTCGGCAGGCAAAACGGTGTGGTCACAACAGACGATTACGCTCGCCGAAACGCCCGTTACCATCAACGATCAAGTGCTGGGTGGGTTGAGACAATTAACCGTGAACCAGAAGCCGGAACTGGCAGACATCATCAATCAAGCCATGAATGAAATGCTGAAAAAAGGCCTGCCAAAAAATCAAAAAGAAACTACAGCGGTCGGTTAAATACCCCAAGCCAATCAGTGGATCCGGGTGTCATTATATGATGGCAACAGTTTATAGATGACATCCATGATCTGCTGGTTGGACACCCGGTCGGCATCTTCAAATATTTTGCGGATGTGCCCTGTGGTATCGACGATTGCCAGCGCATCGTTGTGGACGATGTCGTAATTGGGTTGCGCCTCATCGGCCAGCTTGTTGGCTACCACAGGATCCGGCACATAGGTTCCCGCTTTCTTCTCTTTTTCGATCTCCTGATCCTCGCTGGCCTCGCTCACTCTCTGGTAATCAATGTAATAGGAGCCGGTTACGATGTGATGGATCTCGCCGGGCTTGCCGGTCAGATACTGCCAGTGCGTGTCCGTTGGATTCCAGCCGTACTGCTGCTGAAACGCTTTCATCTGTTTGGGCCCGGTGCTGTCCGGATCCACATTAAACGCAACCAGCTGAACCTTATCAGCCATTTTGGAGGCTTTGAGATTCTGCTCCAAACTCACAAAATTATGGGCGATGAGCGGACAATAGCCCTGACAATACGGGAATAAAAAGGTAACGACCCTCACCTTTCCATGAAAAGATTTTGAAGATACCTGCTGTCCCAGCTGGTTGGTAAGGGTATAATCAGGGATTTTCCCCAAAACCTGCAAAGAATCTTTTTTATTTGCTCTGGGGCGAAGATGCCATCCGGCAAAAAAACCGACGCACGCAATAAGTATCAGTATAGAAATGTATAGGCTAACCCGTCGCATATGTAGTTTCTGATCGAGTTTCGATTTTTAATCTTACAGTCAGCTATATAATACACGGACGATCAGAAAATTGTGCAAAGTCCCAAATCAAAGACCATCCCACCGTGATTTCCGTGTTTCCGTGGAAAAAAAACAGCCACTGAGGCACGGAATGCCGCAGAACCAATTTTATTTTTTCCCCGTGTTCATCCGCGAAAATCCGCGGCTAAAAACAGTCACTTCCTCACCGGCTGATGCTGGATCAATGCGTTGATCACGCCCGTGATGTAGGCTACGGATTTCTTATCTCGCAGATAGTACTGGCCTGTTCTGGTCGTATCCCAATGCACCTGCCCGCCATCATCTACGCTGGAAATATGTCCGGGTACCAGTTTGAAATAGGGCGAAACCCCTTTAACCGCAACCAGCGCGGCCGTCTCATCCCAGCTAGAACGACCGTTTTTGTCTTCTGCCGCTTTCGGTATACTGATACTGAAAACATCCTTCACGGGATCATTTTCAATATGATCATTGTGAATAAGCGGTATGCCCGTCTTGATTTTCACACCGATCTCAAAACCACTGAAGATGATCTCCGTCGGCCAGTTCGCAAATACGTAATTGGATGACGGGATGTCATTATCCACGTTGAACTCTGCCCCCGACGGAAACTTGCCCGCCATGCTGACCAGTCGCTTCACCTTCTGCTCCACCAATTCTTTCCCATTCAGCGGAGAATATTTATCCGGCCCGGATTCCAGCAGGTTGGCCAGGTTGGTAAAGAAGCCGGTTGATACGACCGTGACACTATGATCCGGTTGGTTGCTTAACACGCTGCGATATACCACCACCGGATCGGGTACCTGATTGTTTGAGGTAATTTTGTGCGGATACTTTGCAACGATGGCATCCGACCAGCCCTGCCAGTCCTTCAGTTCCACGCTCGGCCCTTTAGGTACACCGATGGGGATATTCGGCTCACCGAAGTAAGTATTGAAAACATCCAAAACCTCGGCAATCTTCGGATACCTGTTGGAAGCGACTGTCGCCAGTATTTTGGCCTGGCCGCTGTCCGCCAGAGCATGAAGCACAGTAATCGCCCCGACATCATCATAATCCGGACCAATATCCGTATCAAAAATGACATGAACAGGTTTACGACTCTGCTGAGCCGCAGAGATGACCGGAGACAACAGTAACAGTCCGGCTAAAAAAAGACACCACCAATATGTACGTTTCATTTGCACACCAATACCAGAGTTATCCTGCAAAAAAACTCATCTTAAATAATCTTTTCATCAAGCGTCAGACAACTCAATCTCGTGTTCATGGATCTCCAGGTTTACCCCTTTTTCCCTGAGCCGATCGATAAAATTATCCAGCGGGACAATCTGTTCTGGAGGTCGGACGCCACCGGCTCCCTTCAGATTCTTGTCCACCATCATTTCAGCAATGATTTCTGTGGCGATGGATACACAGCCCATCAAAGCAGACACATCACGCACATCATCATAATTGTGCTTGATCTCATATTCTCGTTGGATTGCATGTCCGTCTTTAATCCCGTCGATCGCTATCTTTATCAACACGAAATCCTTATGGCCTGAGGGAAGATATTTCTGCAGCTGTCGAATAAGCAATTGCCGGTATGTGAGGTTGCTCCGGATATCGATAATCTGATTGGAAGTAAACCCTAATGTCCTGAGGGCTTCAACAAGGTCGCGGTGTCCCGGATAGCGTATGGCACGGAAGGTCAATTCATTTACTTTCCCCTTCAGTTGTTTGGCCAGGGATGTGATGCCGCCACTGATATAAAAAGTCTCCATCTTACCCAGGTCCGGCTGGGAATCAAACTTGATGGTTTCATGTCCGTTCAATGGCTCCACGGTAGTCAATTTTCCCTTCTTAATGATCGTAACGGGATCCAGGTACTCGTGCAGCAGTCCATAGGGTGAAAAGCTTAGCTGGATGTTGAACGGAGGTATGGGGTCTACCGGCAGGCTCGAAGCCCAGATGTTGATGGAATCAACCTTCTCAAAAGACTCGAATCCATGCATCGCCAGGATATTCACCAACCCCGGAGCCATACCGCAATTGGGAATGATCCAGTGGTCCTGACGTTCATTTTTTTCATTCAACGCCAGTTGTTTATCCAGTACCTCATCACTCCCGCCAAAATCGATATAGTGAATACCCGATTTGAGTGCCATCTCGGAAATTCTCAGGTTATGATGTGATGGCAGAGCGCAAATCAGGACATCAAATCCTTTGATAAGCGTTGTGATAGCATGCTCGCGGTTGATGTTTACCCGGTAGGTCCGAAGGGTACCGGACGGGCATTGTTCGGTTAGTTCGTCAAGTGCACGGCCGTTTTCGTCAATGACAATGAGCGCACGAAGTCGTGGATTAGTACAAAAAATTCGTGTTAACGCAGCTCCAACGGTGCCGGCACCAAGAATCGCAATCTTCATGGAAAATATCTGATTTTAGGATCCAAAAGCTCAATCCGTTAAATATAACCTTCTAAAAACTTAATTATGATAGTAATGCCACTTTTAATCACAAAATAACAAGATGTCAGTCACGTTATCATAATGAATTATAAGAATATAGACGGGGCAGGAGGAAATAGGTTATTTACAAGATGTAACAATTTGTCTTATCTTCTGTCATAGGTCGATGATCTGATTCACAACAGGCCGTCTCAACATTTTGATAAATATGAATTTCCGGTTTTGCAGTCTTGGCTTTTTTTCTTGATTCAAAATCACTAATTCAAAATTCAAAATTTCATAAATGGGGATGTCACGGTCTCGACGGGGTGAGTAAGATCACAGGCTGCATGCCGAGGTTGTGCCAGACGACCCTCGTAAAACAACGTTTGGATACTTAAATGTAAATGCAAACAATTACAATTACAGTCTGGCCGCCTAAAAGCCGCTAGACCGTTCCTTGGGCTCTTCGTCTGTTGAGGGCTTTTGGAGCGACACCTTTAGACAGACTAGCGTGATCCGGTGACTGGCCGGCCCGCGTGAATCTTTTCCAGTCTGGCCTGATGACGCCGGCCTGACGGCAAATCATCGGGCGAGAATCTAAAGTCGGGCTATGCATGTAGACGCTTGGCGGTTTGCCATCTCGGACCCGGGTTCGACTCCCGGCATCTCCACGAGGAGGTCCCCAAATCTCCCCAAACCCCTTCAGATTTTACTTCTGGAGGGGTTTTTTATTCCAATCAGCCTATCTTCCTCTTTCCGTCAGAGAATGATAAACCAGGATATTTATGAAAAGTTACTGAACAATAGCAACGCTGGATCTGCTCCCAAACTTAGTTTTGTATTTGGTAAGAAATGGTTAGTGAATAATTATACTGGCATTAATGGTGTTCTAAATCGATGATAGCTACAACTTTTTCGGCCGATTCAACATTTTCTGCCTCATAAAAGAATTGTTATATATTCGAGTCACTCCTCTATTTTTTTTGATGATATGACAGGTGATTTTTTATGGTTCTCCATTTCTATACCTGCTAAAAACTCTTTTTCGATCTCTTCCAGGGAGCGGCCTTTGGTTTCGGGTAATGGAAATATGGCGACCAACAAATAGAGGAAAACGAAGAACGCCAACATAAAGAACGTGCCACTGTAGCCGACAACACCAACCATGATCATGAAGACAGCTGCCAATCCCGCTGATACCAATGAGTTGGCAAATAACGCAACCGCCATACCTTTAGCCCGAATAGCTAACGGTAGAACCTCTGAAATGGCAAGCCACACCACCACGCCCGGGCCGACAGCATAAAAGATGATAAATACCATAAAACCAGCCAATGTGGAATAGCCTACCAACAACGACGGTGGGAAAAAGGCTTGCATAATCCCGATGAACAACAAGGAGATAGTGATGCCTGCGGTACCCACGATCAATAATGGCCGCCGTCCGACTTTGTCTACCAGCGACATCGCGACGATAGTGATAACAAATTGCGCCAATCCAATGGCGGTGCTTCCGAGCACGGCAGTATTCAAGCCGGAGGCTTTGAGGATTGTCGTGTTAAATTGAAGCAAAACATTGATGCCGGTCAACTGGTTCAGGATACCAACCGCAAGCGCTAGTAAAAAGGCCTTACGGTATCCAGGTTTTAACAGCAAAGCCCACGAACTACCGGTTCTTTTGCGTTCTTCTTCGATCACAGCTTTCATCTTATGCAGAGCCTCATCAACACCAACATTGCCCTGCATCTTTGCTAACACATTGCGTGCCTCGTCCGTGTGCCCATGCTGATACAGCCAGCGCGGTGAACGAGGCAGTAAAAACAACCCGCCGATTAGAAAAATGACGGACGGAATCAGAGCCGTTGCGAACATCAATCGCCAGTCACCGCTCGACTTGAAGCCGTAGTTAACCACATAGCCGATCAGAATACCGAACGTGAGGCACAATTGAAACAGTGTAACACCGCGACCGCGAAGTCTCGGAGGAATGGTTTCAGCCACGTAAAGCGGAATCACAATGGTGATAATGCCAACACCAATACCCTGTATAAGACGACCAGTCATGACAAGGGCAAAACTGGACGAAATGATCAAAATGATGGTACCGATAATAAACACGATGGCCGAGAGGTCGATTGAGAAACGACGCCCGAAACGATCAGCGAACGGACCGGAAAAGAGCGTGGCCAGCGAGCCACCACCCAGCACAGCCGCAACGATTAGGGAGGCTTCATTTGAACTGATGGCAAGATCCCTTTTCAAGAATACGAGTGCGCCCGCAATAACGCCAATATCGAAGCCGTAGAGAAACCCGCCAAGTCCGGCGATTGCAATTACTATGAGAATAGTTTTATTTATTTTCATTGTGGCCGCTTTTTACTATTTCTTTTTTTTGAATAATTTCTACTTCCAAATTGGCACCGTGTGGGAAGACATATCATTTACTCATTATTGGCTTCAAAAACAAGCTCTCCGTTTACGATTATTCTGTTCCTGGTAGAGCGGTTCGTTACCCCCCCGCTCCCTGTAAACCCGTATGAGCGGATTTCCCGCATACAGTTCCTCTGTTATTGGCTACGCTAACAGTTGTGATGGACGATACGGGGTGGCTTTAAGAAGTGGTATCTCAGTGAAGAAGAATCTTCACAGTGGACACTGAGTTAGAGAGAAATTAGAAATTTAAAATTAGTTTACGGAGGGTCTGGTTAACAAAAATTCCTGGTTAGTGGTAGAACCCCGAAAGAATGGGAACGCAACTTTTTTCAATTCTTCCCTTTCTCATCATCCCTTCGGCGGGCAAAGTCCATGTCATCCGTGTTCTGTTCTTCAAAGATGTCGTCAGGCGGATCGTAATCCATCATACATTTAAATGATAATCAGCTTTAACATCCTTCCCGCTCCAGATCTCTTTCGTGCGCCAATCCGATGCTTCACTTTTCCAGAACGGATTATCCGGTTTCAGTCCAAGTGGAACGAATACGGCCGAACACAGGTAGAGACTGCCTGTAGAAATGTAGGTCTCCGCCAGATGGGGTTGGTGCCCATAAACGCCCAGTTGAAGCCAGCCGTCTTTATCAAAATTACCCGGTGCCTCCATAATCTTTTTGATGACCTTTGTCAGTCCGGTTCGAGCCTGGGCGGGCGACATTCTCTCAGGCAAAAATTGCTCCCATGCCACCTGTGCCAACAACTGGAAGGCGCCAAATCGATAGGTTATGGAACGGCCAATCGGAGGATAGGTCCCATCCGGTGCAATCACACCCAGCAACTCTTCGGCATAACGCCGGCTTATCTTCCGGTTTTTTTGGTATAACCCTTCATAAGAACGATCGTAGCTACGCATGACATCCAGGATGTCGAGCATGAAGGGCTGAATGACATAGCTGTTGTAATAATCCCAGTGAAACGGAGGCCCGTCTCCATAAACACCATCACCCAGATACCATTCATCCATCTGCTTGACGGCCAGGTCCATGCGGACTTTGTCCCCGCCGGCGTTGAATTTCTTCAAGGCAGCCTCCACCATCGCGCTGAACAGTATCCAGTTGCTGTGATATGGAATAATCGTCCGGCTCGATTTCAATGCTTTAATGACGTTATTCCGTGTCGTTGCGGATGATTTCTCCCAGAGTTCTTCTGGAGCCTTAATCAAGGCATGGGCCAGAAAAGCCGTGTCCACCAGTGGCTGACGTCCCTTGTCAAAATTGAGGAAATCCGGTGACTTCGGATCGACTGCCGCAGACAGAGACTCCCGGGACAGTTCAATATACTTTGCCCGGACCTTGCCTTCTGCGGTGCCATCATCCCCCAACTCAAGCCACGGTGCGATGCCGGTCATGAGCCGGCCAAAAGCCTCCAGGTGGGTAAACGGCCTCCGGTCGTCGTGTGAACCGGGAACGGTCTCTACCGGCATCAGCTTTCTCAGCTTTCGTTCAGACAGGGCGTTAAGAACAGGATCTGCGATTTTCCGCATTGTACTGATCCAATACTCACGATCGGGCTCCGAATCCCGGGTTGAATCGATTCCTTTACTGCTTTTCAGAGGATTGAAAGCCAGTGTTCCACCAACCCCAACCAGGCTGGCCTTTTTTATAAAATCTTTGCGGTCCATGATGTAATTGGTTTGTTGATTCTACTTTATAATAAATAGATGCACCCGTTTATAATAAATAGATGCACCCGAATCCGGATGCTACCTGTTAAGAGACAAAAAACGATGCTGAATTTCTTTTCCCCCGTTCCCATATCCTGCCTGGGAACGTAACTCCGGAAGCTCTGCTTCCTCTTCTTCAACAAAGATGAAGTTTTTATAAAAGCGGAGTTTTACATAAAAATAGCAGATATCAAGCGCCATTCAGGGTTTTAGAGATAAGTGAGATCATCACAGCCCATATGCTTTGTTTGAAACAGAACCAGTAATCGTGAACTGCCCTTTCAACCGAATATCTTCGGATGAACTGCCCAGCATGACATCAAATGTGCCCGGAACGACTTCCCAATGCATATTTTTATTAAGAAGCTGGAAATCATGCGGTGTAAGATCGAAGGTCACTTTTTTAGTCTCGCCCGGTTCCAATGTAATCCGCTGAAATCCGCGCAGTTCCTTCACGGGCACAATGACCGGCGTCGTCTGCTCATGAAGATAGAGCTGCACCACTTCATCACCTTCTCGATTTCCGGTGTTTGTCACATTCAGGGTAACCTGGATTTTCCCGCCCGTATCCTGCTTCTCCGGATTGACTTTCAAATCACTGTACTTGAACGTTGTGTAGCTCAACCCATATCCAAACGGGTAGAGCGGACCCGTAACACGTGCTTCGGCCGGTTTTGCATTTGATTCTTCCTGGCTTGCAGGCATATACGGAAAATTAATGGGAACCTGTCCAACCGATTTCGGGAACGTGACGGGCAGCTTGCCGCCCGGGTTATAATCGCCAAACAGGGCGTTGGCGATAGCTTCGCCTTCTTTCTCACCCGGGAACCATGCTTCCAGAATACCGGGCACGTGGTCGTTGATCCAGTTAATCGAAAGTGGCCGGCCATTGATTAATACCACAACCGTCGGCGTGCCGGTGTTGTACACCGCCTGAACCAGTGCCAGTTGGTGTCCGGGAAGATTCAAACTGACACGTGATCGTCCCTCGCCAACGCTCTTCCAGTTTTCACCCACAACGACAACAGCCACATCCGACTTCTTCGCTGCAGCAACAGCCCTGGCGATCTGGTTTTTTTCTTCCTTGCTCAACGGTGTCGGCTCAATATCGCTCACCGGCCAATCCTTGTCTGTCACTTCGGGTCCCTTTACATAGGTAACCTTAACATTCTTTCCAACTGCAGCCTTAATCCCCTCCAGGGTTGAGATCACATGGATATGAGAGGGACCATACCGGCTTATTGAGTGATTCGTTTCCGTGGCGTTAGCCCCCGTAACTAAAATGGAGTGGATCTTATTCTTATTAAGGGGAAGAACATTGTTCTGATCCTTCAACAGTACAAGCGATTCCTCCGCTGCACGTAATGACAACGCCTCGGATTGTTTGGTCCGCACCATGCTGTCAGCCGTCTTAACATTAACATAGGGATGATCAAAGAGCCCAAGTTTGAATTTGACGTACAGGATTTGCCTGACCCGCTCATTAATGACGCTCATCGGAATCTGACCGCTCTTGACCAGTTCACGCAACGGATCAAGATAAACCGAGGGCGGCTGAAAATTGGTCCGTACATTCACTCCGGCTTCGACCGCCTGCTTGATGGCTCCCTTGAAATCAGGCTGCACATGATGTTTTTCATAGATGAACTGAAGAGCCCCGCTATCCGTGACGATATATCCCTTGAAGCCCCACTGCTGACGCAAAATCTGGGTAAGGAAGTGATAACTGCCGGTAATAGGGATGCCGTTATAATCATTATAAGAACTCATTACACCCAGCGCACCCGCTTTGACAGCAGCCTCGAAGGGTGGCAGAAACAGGGTATAGACTTCTCGTGGTGTCACGTGCGGATCGGTCCGCGCATTGCCGTCTCGTCCCCCTTTGGGTTCACCGTACACGGCAAAATGTTTCAGCGTCGAGGCAACCCCCTCATCCTGCAACCCTTTCACCATCGCAACACCCAGTTTGCCGGCCAGGTACGGATCTTCTCCATAGGTGGCCAGCACCCGGCCCCAGCGCGGATCCGGTGCGATATCCACCTCCGGCGAGTAGATATTGGTATAGCCCAATACCTTGGCTTCCTTCCCTTCCACATGGCCAATCTCATTGATAAGTTCCGTATCCCAGCTGCTTCCCTGACCGATCTCCTCGGGAAAGCTGGTGGCTTTTTCGCTGCACAGACCGCTGATGCCTTCGTTGGTAAAATCTGCCGGGATACCCAATCGTGTCTGTTCGATGAAAAACTTTTGTATCTCGTTCATGGCTTTGGCGTGGCGTGATGGCGGCCAGGCCAACTTTGTCTGTGCACTGGGATGATAGGCTACATCGTTCAGTTGCTCGTCGATATTCCCGATACCATCAGCCCAGGGTTCGCCGATCCATAAGTCTGTAGGCAACTCATCCTTTAATATCCGGCCATAACCATACAGGGTCACCATTTGGGCCGTCTTCTCCTTGATATTCATCCGTGATATGAGATCGTCGATCCGTTTTTCAATCGGCAATGAGGGGTCTTCATACGGGTCCATTTTCCCGTTCTTGTTAAGGTCGATCCATCCTTTGTGATAGATGGAGTCCGGATTGACTCTGAGATGATGTGCATCGCCCGGTTTTTTCGGATGAACGCCCATTGCAAATGTGATCGATAACGCAACTATGAGATTAATAAGACCTGTCACTGCTACTCC
>DATFNI010000087.1:0-8901 GCA_035266485.1 Balneolales bacterium | reverse complement strand
ACCACCTGGCAGTCCAGAAGTATCCCGGCAACAAAGAATTGAAAAAAATTTCACAATTATTAAATCGCCCAAAAGTGTCCTAAAACAATTGAAAAGAGCATTTTCCTAGACTTCACCTTCATAATTTCAAATCTTTCTATATGCAGATGTTTAAGGAGCAAAAAATAGATGACGATAAGTTTGTCGTGGTCAAATCCCAAGGATGGGATTCCGAAAATAACAACCAACAAAGAAGGAGCTAATTATGTCATTCGGAGATTTAAACCGCATCAACACGAACGTTCAGTCGATGCAAGCCCAGTTATCACTGAATCGTATCAACAATCAACTTGCAAACACTCAGTTACAGTTATCTACAGGTAAAAGAATTAACAAAGCTGAAGATGACGCGGCAGGTTTTTCTATAGCTGCAAAGCTTTCGTCACGTATCGCCGGTATGAACCAGGCTTTACAGAACATTGGTGATGCTAAGTCCGTTTTGAATATCGCAGAAGGCAGCATGAACAACGTGCTGAACATTCTGAATACGATGAAGTCCAAAGCCACCCAGGCAGCCAACGGTACTATTGGTACAGTTGAGGCTGGATACATCAATAGTGAAATAACTTCACTCTCTGGTGAAATTGATAACATCGTTAAATCCACCACCTACCAAAATGTGAAACTGTTGGATGGTAGCTATACCGCTACATTCCAGACAGGTGAAGCCAGTGGCGACACACTCGGTGTTACTTTGAGCAACGTCGGTTCAAGCTCGATAGGTGTCGCTTCGATGGACGTGACAACGGCCGCTGGTGCTACAAGTGCACTTGCCTCTATTGACGGTGCCATTAATAATGTGGCAGGTTTCATGAAAGACGTTGGTATCTACCAATCACAGTTGTCCATCCGTCAGGATGTGTTAAGTGAAAATGTGAATAACAACAGTTCAGCCCTGAGTAATATTCAGGATACTGACTTTGCCAAGGCTCAGAGTGAGTCCATCAAACTGCAGATCCTGCAACAAACAGCGATCTCGGCACTGTCGCAAGCCAATTCAGCGCCGCAGGCAGTTCTCAAATTTATCCAATAATCAATCGGTGAAGGCAAGAATGACAAGTCAATTGTCTGAACAGGAAGTGTCGGGAACGGCACTTCCTGTCATTCTTACAACTAACTAAACCGTAGACAATTATTGTACTATTATGAATGCCGCCTTAAACGCCTATCAAAAACAAGCTGTCTTAAACGCCACACCGGAAGAGTTAATTTCGATGGTTTATGATGGCGCCATTGCAGCTACCTACCGCCAGGATCAATCGAAACTATTAGAAGGGCTTCAAATTCTGATCCATGCCTTGAACTTCGATTATGAGCCAGCTCAAAATTTTTACAACGTTTATCAGTATTGCCGGTATAAATGCCAGCAAAACGAATTTGAAGAAGTAAGAGAGGTATTGGGGGAAATCAGGAACGCCTGGAATGAAAATGTCCTAAAAAGGAAATAATAAACCGAAAGGAGCAACCAGGTCATGGCTATTTCTTCAACATCCAGTAATACCCCAACCAGTGCCTATTCGCAACTGCTTCAGGCGAATGATCCTTATGCTCAGTTGATCAACAATCTGATCACACTCGACAGCACGACTAAGAACAGTTATATCAGTCAGAAGACGACCCAGCAGAATCGGGAAAGTGCGATAAGCTCCATCGGTACGGACATGACAGCATTGAATACCTTGCTGACAAATTACTCGTTGGGTGGCACCGAACAGATGACTCCACTGGCTGCAACATCTTCAGATACCAGTGCCTTTACAGCTTCCGCAGATAGTACGGTTCAACAAAGCGGGCAGTATCAGGTAAATATTCAGAATATTGCCCATAATGATATAAGATATTCTTCACAGTTTTCAGCGACCGGTACCGATATAGTAAGCCAGTTGAGCAGTGCTGCGAGTCCCGGAAGTTTCACGCTCAATGTCGCCGGCCAATCGCTTACAATACAGCCAGGTAATCTTACGGGTATGAATAACAAGGATGCAATGACTGCTATTGCATCCGCAATCAACTCGGCGGCAAGTAATTACGTGAGCGCCTCAATAGTCCAGGAAAGCTCGAGTACGGTCCGTCTGGAAATACGGAGCAACGACAGCGGCCAGGCCAATCAGATGTCGTTCCAAAATACGGCGAGCGCAGGTAATGCGGCTGAAATCCTCGGATTGACGATGGGCAGCAGTTCCGGGAGCGAGGGCCAGAACAACACGGCAACCGTCAGCGGGACCTCAGCAGGAAGCGTGTATTCCACGAGTCAACTCGATGCCAACTTTACCATCGACGGATTGAGCTATTCGCGCAGTTCCAATAAGGTAACAGACGCCATACCCGGTCTTACACTTAATTTGTTGTCGTCTACAAGTGGTTCAAATGCGACAATAAACATAGCTACCGATGCCAAGCAGAGCCAGACGAATATTCAGTCATTTATCGACGCCTATAATAAACTTAATAGCGATATCCGCAGTCAATCTGCTTTGAATACCACGACGGGCCAGAGGGGACCACTTGGTAATGATCGTACCTTCCAGAATTTGATGTACAGCCTCCAGGACAGTATGATCGGTTCGGTTAGTTCGATGACCGGCAATCATAACAATATCTTTTCAATCGGGCTGGATTTTAAGCAAGACGGCACGCTGTATATAGCGGATCAGACAAAATTGACAGACGCCCTGACAAATGATCCTGAAAGTGTCCAGAAATTGTTTACCACCGACTCGGGTAATAAAACGGTAGGATCCGCGGACGGGCTGGCGAAACGTCTTCAGTCACAAATTAATACCTACGTGAATGCCGGTGGAATTATAGACAACCTGAAATCATCCATCGACAGCAGGATAAATCAATTAGATACCCAAATTAATCAGCAGAATGATTATTTGGCGATGAAGAAGCAGCAATATCAGCAAGAGTTTTTGCAACTTCAGCAAATTGCCAATCAGGCAAACGTGCAATATGCCACACTGGCATCAATATTAGGTGGTGCCAATACCAGTTCGTATGCAACCTCATCCGGTACAACATCTTCTGGTACGTCATCCACCTCATCTACGAGTACCGGAGGGTAAACATGTAAACGGGAGATAATAAATCATGGAAGTGTCAAATAAAATTGTACCAAAACATATTACTGGCGATCAGAGTAATGATCCCGGGAAGACAGCTTCTGCCTCACCTTCTACGCCTTCTCCCGATAACCGAAATCAACAAACCCAACAGGCGACTACAGTCAGTTCAGCCAGTTCGCTGGATCTTTGGCCCGATTCGCAACAGGTAGCTGTTCCAAACACAAAAGGTCCGACAACAGCTAATAAGATGAGCGGCCAGAGCTCAAAAGCTCAGTACGATCTGACGTTAATGAAATTAGAATTTTCTAAAGATAGCCAAACCGGCAAGATTGTCGTAAAGATCATCGATCAAAATACCGATAAGGTAATCAGGCAGGTGCCGCCACAGGAATTTTTAAACATCGTTCATAATATGAACAAGGTGGCACAGGAACTGCTTAAACGATTACCTAAAACGATCTGATGAATCAGTTACGACAGATTGGAACAGAACTTGACGAAATGATCGCTATGAGCCGGGATCTGCTGACAATAAGTGAGCAGGCCGAACCTGACCTGGAGCGATTGGAAACGGGGTTTCAAAGTAGGGGCAAGCTTTTAGAAGCAATCCAATCTGATACTAAGTTGATTGATTGGCAGAGCGACCTGCCAAAAGAAGAACGCGAGCAAATTATGAAGTCATTCGAAAATCTGAAGAAAGTTGACTCAAATTTGCGAGAACGCGTAGCTTCGCTGCTTAATCATAAGAAGTGCGTCTTGCAACAAGCGCAGCAAAATGAACAAGCCGACAAAAGGTATCATAAAAGACAAGGCGTTGGCAACGCACTGTTTATAAGAAATAAATTGGAAGGCTGAATATTATGGATATTTCCCGGTTAGGAGATCAAAACAAACATATTGAACAGCATAGGTTTCAATCGGGTGTAAACCCGGTTGACAAATCAAATGCAGCATCCGCCTTGGCCGATGCTCCCGATTCTGTTCAATTTACACCCTCTCGAAACGATAGTGTCGAATTGTCAAACGGATCATTTAATAAAGAAATCGATTTTGCTCAAAAAGTGTACAGCAACCTGAATTCTCAGAGTGCTGATACCGTGAGAAAAGCTAAATCGAATATCCAGAATGGAAGTTATGATCTTAGCAACCCCAAAGTTGCAGATAAAGTCATCAATGGTTTAGCCGGTGATATTACAGGCAGCTCAGCTCCTGGTACCGGTGCGGTAAGTTCATCCGAAGAAGCGGGAGAAACGGCCGCTAACCAGAGCAAGCTTGAGGAAGTAAGGGAAAAGGTCAGAAATAACCAGGATGTGCTTAATACTGTAGCTCAGCGCCTGTATAAATCTATCTCAAAAATCTGACGTCATCAATAGATATAAACCTTTTCAAAACGTACCTTATTATGCAAAAACAATAGCTAATAAGGAACGGCCTTGAAAGGGAGAATTTTTGTTGTCGACGATGAAACATTGATGCTGCAATACCTCAAGAAGCAGCTGGAGTCAAATGGTTATGAAGTGAAAGGATTTGACTCGCCTCAGGATGCCTTTGAGGAACTCAATGGGGAAAATGTTGATCTGGTTATTTCCGACGTAAAGATGCCTGGTGTTACAGGTGATGAAGTTTTGGATCATGTCAAGAGACACCATCCCAACGTCGGCGTTATTCTAATTACGGGTTTCGGAAGTATCAATCATGCTGTTAATGCAGTTCGCAAAGGTGCTTTTGATTATATCACCAAACCGTTTGGCGGCGCTGAAATTACTGCACGAGTCAACAGATTCTTTAAACACCGGGACGAGACCGGTAATGTGAGTTTTGAGGGGAACACACTGGAGGCACCCAAAACTGCCCGGCCGACTCCGGATAAAGGAACTGTCGCGGAGACCGGTCGTTACGAGGCTAAATTGATCGGCAATGATCCCAAAATGCAAAACCTGTTGAATGCATTGCCTCAGATTGCCCAAAACGAAGCACCCATACTGATCCAGGGTGAGAGTGGAACCGGAAAAGAAGTTTTTGCCTCATTGATCCATTATAACAGTGAGCGAACAGAAGGTCCCTATGTGAAAATTAACTGCGCCAATTTGCCGAGGGAGTTAGTTGAGAGTACCCTGTTTGGGCATGTGAAGGGCGCTTTTACCGGCGCTATTTCTGATGCCAAAGGAGCTTTTGACGAGGCACAAGGCGGTACATTATTGCTGGATGAGATTACCGAAATAGAGTTGTCCGTGCAGGCGAAACTCCTCCGTGTTTTGCAGGAAAGGGAATTCAAGCGCGTGGGAAGTCAGAAAGAACTTAAATCGGATGTACGGATTATTGCTACCAGCAACCGAAATATCGGTGAGGCCATTCGTGAGGGTTCTTTTCGAAAAGATTTGTATTACCGTCTGAGTGTATTTCCCATTTCAATTCCGCCACTTAGAGAGCGTCGGACAGATATCCCTTTACTCGCTGAATATTTCTGCGATAAATATGTTCATGTAAATGGATTATCTGAAAAGAAAATTTCCGATGATCTCATGGACTATTTGAAAAACCAGGAATGGAAAGGGAACGTGCGCGAACTTGAAAATCTGCTTTATCGTGGTGTTATCATGTCCGGCAAATCGCCGAAAATAACGGTGGATCATGTTCGCAATGTTCTGTTCGATCAGGTCGATGCCTCTTTTCGGGATGAAGTAGCTGAGGAACTGCCGCTTTTACCGATTGAAGAAATGGAGTTGAAGCTGATTCAAAAAGCCCTTCAGCGGACTAATGGGAATCAAAAAGAGGCCGCTCGCCTGCTGGGCATTTCTGACCGGACCATTCGAAATAAACTGAAAAAAATCAGTGACGAAGAATAGAAGCAAAAACTTTTTGATAGCGAATATCCATTAAAATTTCTGGCTGTTTCAGGAAGGCCCTTACCCCGGATCAGAAAACTACAGACGGGCCTTGAATTCAAAATTCATAATTTAAAATTCATAATTTAGACGGTGCCTCAGGAACAAGGCGATATTATAAATCGTATTGCCGAAACAACGGTAATGCTGGCCGACGCCGATATACCAACGCTCGGTACCATTTTAAGAGATCTTGATCAGCTTAATCAGGATGACCTGAGCCAGGAAATTGAGTGTGTGCGGCAGGCTGCCGAATCTCTGGTCCTCGGAGAAGTCGAGGATGTTCAGGCCGGACTCGACGAACTGAATCGTACTGTCGAGGAACTCCAGGCTGCGTTTGGCAACCCGCATTATGCATCCATGGATGAGCGCCAGGCCAAACGGCAGCGTCTTGAGCAGGAGAACAATACCGATGCGTCAGGCTCAGAGATAAATGCCTTACCGCTTGACGACGAAGAGGAGGCAGTCAGTAGTTCCGTGAAACGGGATTCCAGCGACGAGATGCAGGCGAATTATGAAGCACTGCTCAACTCCATTCGGGAAGACGAGACCGTTTACAGGGAGTTCATCGATGAGGCCGTGCTTAATCTTGAAGAAGTTGAGCATCATCTTTTATCATTGGAGGGATCACCGGAAGACGCTTCCTTAATCGACGCCATCTTTCGCCCCTTCCATACAATCAAAGGAGTTGCCGGTTTTTTGAACCTGGTTGAGATCAACAAACTGTCGCATCTCTATGAAGATTTGCTGGACGGAGTCAGGCGTCATAAGGTCATCGTCTCCAGGCAGTTGGTTGATCTGATTCTGGAAGGAGTCGATACCTTACGAAGATTAATCAGCGAATTATCCAGGGCGCTTGAACACAAGGTGACGCCAGATTTCACGGTTAATATTGAGCTTTTCGGGAGAAAAATACAGGAAGCACAGGATAATAAACTGGTTACTCATGTCGGCCATACCGATTCTTCTACCTCCCAAAAGGCTAAAGCAGGTTCAGAGAACGGAACTGGAAGCAACGGGAAGGATTCTGAATTTATACGAGATAGTTTTGTTCGTGTTGATATCAGGAAACTGGACATACTTATTGATATGATCGGTGAGTTGGTGGTTGTACAGAATGTGCTGACTGATAACAGGGCGATCAGTAATAACAGTGATGAAAAACTACAACGGAATGTTACACAATTAAAGAGGATAACAAACCAGCTGCGTGATCTTTCCACGTCTTTACGCATGGTCCCGGTCAAAGATATATTTCTAAAGATGCAGCGTGTTGTGAGGGACCTGGGGCGCAAGTCCGAGAAAAATATATCCCTAGAGATTCATGGGGAATCTACCGAGATTGACCGCAGCATTGCCGATGAATTGTACGAACCATTGGTTCATATTATCCGAAACAATTGCGATCACGGCATAGAACCCCCCGATGAGCGGATAAGCAGAGGGAAAACACGCTCTGGTACGATTGTTCTTAATGCTTATCATCGTGCCGGTCGCGTAGTGATTGAGGTAAGCGACGATGGACGGGGTATCGATTTTGACGCAATTCGTGAGAAAGCCGCCGAGCGCGAAATCATTAAGCCCGACGAACAGGTCTCGCAGCAGAAATTGCTGGATATCATTTTTAATCCTGATTTTTCCACGAGCAAAACGGTTACAGAAATATCCGGCCGTGGGGTGGGGCTGGATGTTGTAAAACGAACTGTAAACAGGTTGAATGGTAACGTGGATGTACAGACTAAGAAGGGAGAGGGTGCAACTTTTACTATAAACCTGCCTCTTACCCTGGCTATGATCGATGGCGTAATCGTGGGTGTGGGTCAGGAGCGGTATATCCTGCCAAGCGTAAATGTAAGGGAAACATTCCGACCCAATAAAAATCAACACCGTTATATCGCGGGTAAGGGTGAATTTTTGCTGATCCGTGATGAAATTCTTCCGCTTATCCGATTGGGGCAGATCTTTGATATCGAGGGCGCCGCTAATGAAATGGAGGATACGCTGGGCATTGTCATTGAGGCCAGGAACAGAAGGGCGGTGCTGTTGATTGACAGGCTGATCGATAAAAAAGAGCTCGTTATAAAGTCTCTTGGAGAAAAACTTAGCCGTGTTTCCGGATTAGCGGGCGGGGCAATCCTGGCAGACGGACGGGTAGGATTGATAATCGACGTTGGAACATTAATGCCTCAGATTTCCATCTAAAAGAGTAGTTACTAATGTCGATAAAATGAATGTGGGTGAATCTGGGCAGTGTATGCCGCAGTTTTGCCGATTCAATTGAGGTCGAAAGCAGAGTAGCACGATAGATCTTCCCATGGATAAAAAAAATAGTGTCAAGAAGCCGTCAAAGACAGGAGAAACGTCTGATTTGAATAAAAATTTGAATGTTCAGCTCGGAAAGTATCTGACTTTGGGTATTGACGGGGAGACCTATGGCATCTATGTGATGAGTGTGTTGGAGATTGTGGGTTTGGTTGAGATGACCCGTGTACCAAGAACGCCGGATTTTGTCAGAGGTATTATAAATCTGAGGGGTAGGGTAATCCCTGTCCTGGATCTGAAAAAAAGATTCAACGCCGGATCAGTGTCGGAAACCATACGTACTCCCATCATCATTGTGGAAGTAAATTCGGGGGAAAAGATGAGTGTTATAGGCCTGTTGGTCGAC
Organism: Balneolales bacterium; assembly: GCA_035266485.1. Taxonomy (GTDB): domain Bacteria; phylum Bacteroidota; class Rhodothermia; order Balneolales; family DATFMH01; genus DATFNI01. The sequence goes on along the minus strand of DATFNI010000087.1, from coordinate 241 downwards.
AATGTTTCGGATGTGATGGTTGTGACCAATGAGAATTTGGAGCCTTTACCCTCCTTTGGCATTGAACTGAATACGGAATTTATTGAGGGGCTTGCTCGTTTCGGCGACGAAGTCGTCACCCTTCTCAATATCGATCGTATACTGACGAACACTGAAATGATCGATATTCGAAAGGTCAAAGAACAAATGGCAGCTGCAGCGGAGGATTGATGGAGATAAAAGAGCTTACAAAGACTCCGGT
>DATFNI010000086.1:0-10519 GCA_035266485.1 Balneolales bacterium | reverse complement strand
TCTCGATATCATCCGGTTTGGATTTGTATCAGTTAAATTCTGTCCAATCGTTAGAAACGGCCCTCATTTAATTCAAAATTAAAAATTCAACATTCAAAATTAGGCAAAAGCGTTTGCTGTCGCCACAATTTAAAGTAGTGGCCTTCTTGTTCAATCAGTTGTTCGTGCTCACCTTCTTCGATAAGCAGGCCTTTGTCCAGCACGCATATTTTATCTGCATGAAGTACTGAACTTAGGCGATGAGTAATAAGAATCACAGTTTTCCCGCGACTCCGAAGGAGTTTTATGGCCCGATGGACATATTGTTCGGATGCAGAATCCAGGGAAGATGTAGCCTCGTCAAGAATCAGTATTTCAGGTTGTTTATAGAGCGCGCGAGCGATAGCTACTCGTTGTTTCTCTCCACCGGAGAGGCTGGCACCATTTTCGCCCAGATATGTTTCAAATCCATTTGGAAGATCTTCGATGAATTTATTAATGCCAAGTTCATTGCAGATGGAAATGATACGTTTCATGTCGGCTTCGGTCTCGCCGACAGCGATATTATCGATCACGTTACCTGCAAAAAGATCGATCCTCTGGGGAACAACGGAAATATGTTGGCGCAAGCTCTCAACATCTATATAATCCAAATTAAGACTGCCAATGAATATTTTACCGGAAGCCAGCGGATAGAGTTTTTGAAGAATATTAATAAGAGTCGTTTTCCCCGAACCACTCTCTCCGACAAACGCTGTCACCCGTCCTTTGGGAATAACCAGGTTTAGATGTTCAAAGACACTCGTTCTGGAACCATATCGAAATTTGACGTTTTCAAAACGGATATTTCCGATTAACTCAGGGGCTAATTTAACCCGGTTTCCACCTTGTTCTTTATCCAGATCCATGATCTCAAACAGCCGGTCAGAGGCAATCATAGCATCCTGAATGGTTTTATTCATTCCGATGAGCTGGCCCACCGGTCCGGTGAAGTAACCTATGATGGCATAGAATGAGAGTAATTCTCCCGGACTTATCAAGCCGTCGATGACATAGTAACCACCACACCAAAGAAGAATAATGGTAAACAGTCTGGAGAAAAATTGTGTACTGTTTCCGGAGAAGACAGAATTCATGCCAGACTGATAGACACTTTTAAGTAGCCGGATAAATCTTGTTTCCGTCTTGATATTGGAAAAGTCCTCCAGACCAAATTGCTTGATGGTAGAAATGGCATTTAGTGATTCTACAAGCTGTGATTCCAGCGACGCGGCCTGTTCCATCATGCTGCGTTGGGTTTTTTTGTTCAATTGATTGGTGACAACATAAACCAGGCCGTAGGCGGGGATAATGAGTGACATCACCAGCCCCAATTTCCAGTAATAGGTGAACATCAAGCCAAAAGAAAAGAGTACGATGAAGAAGTTTACCGCCAGGTTAATGACGACATCATTAACAAATACCCGGATTTTTACGGCATCATTAATACGCGAGATAATCTCACCCACCTGCATTGTATCGAAGAAACGCTGTGGTAGCCTGATCAGATGTTTGTAATATCCCAGAATCAGTCGTGCATCAATCTGTTGCCCGGTTTTGAGGGTGAAAATTGTTTTGATGGCACCTATGAATAATTGCAGGACAAGTAACCCAATCATTATAATGCTGAGCAGGTTGAGCAGGTTGCCATTGCCTTCTGGGAGTACGTGGTCCACAATTAACTGGACATAAACAGCCGTGCTTAATCCTATGATCGTAAAGATTGCTGCGCCGAACAGCGCTTGTATCATTACGGACCTGTGAGGCTTCATCAGGTACCACAGCCGGCTGATGATGGAAACTTTTTTATTTCCTGTTTCAAATCCGTCGTTCGGGACCAATAAAACCAAAACTCCAGTCCATTGGTCTTTAAAAACATCATGTGGCAAATCATGCAGTTTCCCATCGGCCGGGTCCATTACACGGATGTGTTTTTTCGTAACTCCATAAATAACCACAAAGTGAAACAACACGTCCTCAATTTTAACGTGAGCAATGGCCGGTACCGGAATTTTGAACAAACTGTCGAATTGACCCCTGACACCTTTTGCCATGAAGCCGATTTTTGTGGCGGCTTCAATCATTCCAAGTATATTGGTGCCCTTCTTATCCGTATACGAGAACTGGCGAATGCGTGAAATGGGAAGTTTTAAATCATAATGTGCCGCAATGGATGCCAGGCACGCGGCGCCACAATCCGTAATGTCGTGTTGTTTGATTCCGATCTTCCTCTGACTTGCTTTCATCTCTTGGTGATTATAAATCACTCGTTATTTATTCATGAATAATATTACGAATCGCCTGATTTGGCTGGAGAATACGTTTGGTTGTCATTGCTTTGATCTGAGTTCCAGACAGGATTCAACCAATCGTCAACGCGATCATACAAAAGTTGAAGAAGGCTTCTCCGTGCTATGATGAATCGTCCCTGCAGCGTCATGCCCTTTTTAACATATCCCCGAAACCCATTAGCAAGTTCCAGGAAAGGCTGATTCAGCCTGCATCGTACTTTGAAAACCGGTTGATTAGTTATCATAGACACATCGTTGGATATATCGACGATACGTCCGTTGATGGTTCCCCACTGATTATAGTTAAACGCGTCGATCTGGAAGCGGCCGGTCATTCCTATCCTGAGCATTCCGATGTTTCCGGGTGTTACATAACATTCTGCTATAAGTCCGGTATCAGGTGATATCTCTGCCAGCTTTTGATTAGGGTACAGGTAACTCCCCTCGGAAAGGCCGTTCAGATTTTGTATCGTTCCGGTAACGGGGGCTCTCAAGGTATACTGCTTTATTTTTGACAGTAATTCCTTGCGTGTGCTTACAAGTTGATCCAGATCCTTTTGATCCTGGTCCAGCTTAAGCTGCCACTGACCGATTTGTCCGGTTAGTTGAACGTTGTAGGTGTTCCTGGCCACAAACAAGTTGTATTCGCTCTCCTGATAGTTCGACTTGCTCAACGCTTTTTTGCGATATAAATATTCATTCTGACGGAATATTCGCCTTTTGTTTTGGATCTGTTTTCTGTCATTTGCAAGTAGTTCCTGAAAATGGATGAATGATTGTCTGCAGGCAGGAGATTGTAATCCCGAAGGAAGGTTGGTTGAAAAAACTGTTGAAGAATCTAACCTCGCAAGTAACTTCAAATCGTGAATCAAAGGGTTCAGTTTTCTCCGTCGTTTCATATTAAGCAGAATCTTGCTTTGGATTTCAGATGATTCCACGATTGCGATAGTATCGCCCCTGGTTACTCTGGCGTTCTCGCGCACATGCATAGAAACAATCTTACCGGAGACAAGAGACGTGATATTATTTTTCTCGACAACGGGTCGAATGATTCCCCTGCTTGATACACTCACATCGACACGCAAATAAGGCAGTACAAGCAGAATGGATATCAAAACGATTACGACGGAACTGTAAAGGACTTGGGAAGAAATCGTATTCTTCCAAATGTGATATTCCGACGAATACTCAATAATTTCCCTGGGAAATAAGTGCTTCTCCATGACTCAAGCAGCCTCTCTTGATTTTTAAATATTTAGATAAAAGGAATATGCTGTATAAAAAACGAATACTAATTAACCAATTCAAAACCCATTTTATCAGGCAGATCTCTGATTTTTTGCGATCGTCTTAATCCTTTAGTGGCAATTAGAATCATTATGTCCCCGGCGGCACCACTTGTGAAAATGACACCATAGACAGTCATATAAATATTTCCCCATATCAATCCAATTATTGTTGGAATAAGACCAATGATTAATCCCGGCATGATAACCCCAGTTCTGAAAGCATAAATAGTCAAGGGATTTCTGCAATGAATATAGAATGAAAGAGGTTTCTTTTGGAATCCAAATTGAACAGATTTGAAATTATTTCTTGATAATATCGTAAAGAAAAAAGCATGTATCAGCTCATGAAAAATGACTCCAAATATTATAAAAATTGTACTTAGAGAAAATATTTTTATGAAGAAATAGATGTATTCAAATATGCCTTCATTAAAGAGTAAAGAAACTAATTTCTTGAAATCCAGAAATAACATGTCCCCCCACAAAAGGCAATAAATGAATCCTACAATAATTACATTGTAAACGGTAAATTTCTTACTGAATGAAATGATTTCCTGTTCGTTGTATGAAATGTGAGTTGACAACATCTTTCTACAAGCATTGCATTTTAATGCCTGGCTTGAATCAGTACAAACAACAAGCCAGGCTTGGTCATTGATGGTTATTTAACTGGTAAGCCATTTAACTCCGTAATAAATGGCTACACCGACGAGAACCCCCGCCGCTAATACAAGTAACCCTCCACCTACAGCAGCTGCAACGGCAGCAGTACCCGTAAGAACCACACCTCCATTAGTAGTGGAGAGTTCTTCTTTGTCCAATTCGGTCACATTAAATCGTGATAAATTTTCTAAACCGAAGTCACGTTCCAAAAGTAAATTTTCCATTTTGAATCCCTCTTGAGGTTAAAGTTATTTTTAAATGTTTAGTCAGTAGCTGCGGCTGCTGCTACACCAGCGCCAACCCCTGCGATAAATATAGCACCGGCAGCCGCTGCAACTTCTTCGGCTGTAAAAATAGTACCGAGAATTATCAGAGTAATAAAACCACCGGAAGTTGCCTCTATTGATTCGAAATCCAATTCAGTTACTCCCATTCTTTTGAGATCATTCATTGTAATACCTCCTGTTAGTTGTTTTGATATAGGAACTATTGTTAATAAGCCATTAATAACTTGATAATTCCATACCTCCTAGGCAGTATTTTTTAACAAGAGCTGTACCTTTTCAGGATTGTTAGTTATTGATGAAAGTGTTTTAATTTTCCCTAGTTTTTGGGTTGCTAACATATTAAGATTCTATTAGCTTAATAAGGCTAATATTTAATAGATATCAAAACGATTACGACGGAACTGTAAATGACCTGGGAAGAAATCGTATTCTTCCAAATGTGATATTCCGACGAATACTCAATAATTTCCCTGGGAAATGAGTGCTTCTCCATGACTCAAGCAGCCTCTCTTGATTTTTAAATACTTAGATAAAAGGAATATGTTGAAGGAAATGAAAAATAGTATGATAAATATATCTATGATATAGATGCCATGAAATTTGTTATAGGTGATGTAAAGGGGTCTAAATATGTGTTTATTTGGTTCATTATTTGTAAAGAAAAAATTAAATAAATTATATGAAAAATGTATTCCTATTGGATAGAATAGATTATTATATAATATATAGGCTATCGACATAGATATTCCCCCTAAAAAAGCTATTAAATAATTAACTATACTATGATATGATGTATGTCCCAGTGCGAAAATTAAAGAACATACAATGACAGAGAGGAAAATGTTTTTTGATATTTTTAGTGTATAATTAAAGAGCAAGCCTCTAAAGATTATTTCTTCTGAAATACTTATCAAGAGAGAGCCTGTTAATCCTGTTATTACAATGCTTTTAATTATAGAAATATTGGTAGTAGATATTATTGGTATTCCGTGAATAGTTGCTGATCCAAAAAAATAGGATATTAAAAAAACGAATAGTAATAATAAGCTAACTATCGTAAAGCTTTTGATAAAGAGTTTTGGATTATGTGCTTTTATATTGATTTTATTATAAAAATATTTTTTTGTGATTTTAAATAGTATTAAGCTTGTAATTAAGATACATACGCTGTCAATAAATTTAGTATATAAGTATGGATATTTTATTATTTCATTTAAAATTAATCTAAATATAATATTTAGTATTCCCCCAATTAAAAATATTATTGAATAGATTAAGAGTATATAGAGAAATAATCTGGAAATGCTTTCTATTATTTTTCGATTATACATTATATCCGTTCTATTATGTAGCTCGATTACACCCGCATTGGCGAAAATTTAAAGACCCAGTAAGCACTGGGTCTTCAGATTAGTAAACTTGGCCTCTTGGAACAGGTGAATGCGTTTCACTATACTTGACCATTCCTATAATAAATGTTGTTATATAATATGCGGTATCATACCAAAAGCCAGTGTTTCTATCAGGCCCCCGCCAAAGATCATTACAAGATCTCTCTCATTTAATTCGCAACATTTGTTTTCTCCTAATTCGAAATTCATAATTCCTCCTTCTCCTTAAATTTTATTGAGAATCTGCTATTGCATCTGCGACGCCTTTTTTAATATCAGACCAATGATCAAGTGCAGAGATTATGATACCTGCGACTATTCCAACGCAAATCCCACCGCAACCCGCTGTGATATCGAGTAGGCCTTGATTATCCAACTCAGTTACACCCATTCTTTTAAGATCCGTTATTGTATTGTCTCCTATTTGTTGTTATTCCCGTAGTGTTTGATTCCTGGAGATAGGATCTAATAGAAATAAGGCGTTAATAACTTTATAATTCCATACCTCTTAGGCAGTATTTTTTAAAAGAAGTTGTAGTTTTTCAGGATCGTTGACGATTGAGTAAAGTGTTTTAATTTCACCAAGTTTCCGTGCTGCTAAAATGTTCAGATTATACTGATCAGTAAGGCTTAGCTTTCGTCGAATTTCTTTCCTTTGGGTTTTTACGGTATGCACCGAACGAAATCGTTTTTGAGCTATCCCTGAAGTCGTATTTCCACAGGCTATCTCAAAAAGTATTTCAAGCTCACTCCGACTCAGTGGCTTAGAGAGTTTTCTATGCAATAGCTTTCTCTGCTGCTGTAGCCGGTTTGATTCCAGGAATGATTGCGTACGTGGACTGATGAACCATTCTCCTTTGATAATCTTTTTAATGGCTCCGGGCAATACTTCAAAACCATCAGCAGGGGTGATATAACCACCTTTGCTTTGCTGTGGGATATCAAATATCCTGTGAAGTTCTTTCAAGGCTCCGATAAACAGGATTGGAGTAGTTGAGGTCTCACTGATATAATTACTGATCAGATATTGAGATTCGATGAGGTATAAATGACCGGAATTGTTTTCATTAATTCCGGCTCTTATCCCCTCTTTACGATCGATGACTTCAATTCCGGCGTTAATATTGGCAATCAAACGTGAGATCGATTCCTGGTAAAATGCACGTGCTAACAAATGAATTGTGGTTCCCATACTTCCTCCTGTACCCGCTAACCTGACTCTCCTGTGAATATTTGGGTACTCCCGGTCAATGTAAATAGAAGTATCCATGTAAACATCTGTTTATATATTAGAACCTGAAATGGACTGATCGTTACATTAATTTCTTCCAATTATTGTGGATTACTTCAGATTGAAAGCATGTGCATTGGGGATATTGGAAATCAATGATATATCGCACGCAGAAAGAGCGACCGGTTTTCGAGTCGGACATTAAACAAACATCAACCTTTTTTAAACATCGGTTCCGGTTTTATGACATTTGAATTGGTCGCATATTCCCTTTTTTCGAAGACTAAGAGGAGACTAAAATATGAACGTTAGGTTGGGAAATGTTAATTATTCTTTTTTGGAAGGATTCCTCCCCAGGTAAATCAAGAGGATGGGGATATACCGTGTCTCTTTGAAAATCAGATTAGGTCAAAATCGGGAATGAGGTTATTTAAAAGGGTAAAAAACTGAACGTCATCGTAACAGGTTTTGTTCGCAAAAACAGTCCTTGGTTAAAAATAAAGGACGCTTTCATACATGAACGTTTCGAAATCTCAGCTACAGGAGAACTCATTATGGCAAGAGAACGATTGCGAATGATAGGTCTGCTATCTGCGATGTTGCTGATCGGTTACGGATGTAAAAATCAGGCGTTTGGTCCATCCACTTCGGGCCAAAACCAGGTCGCATCGGAAATGGCTATGCATAAAGATCCGGGAATGATGATGATGAACCCCATGCAGCGTAATTACACGGCTCATCTGAGTGGGAGAAATGAAGTCCCGACCGCTGTTAACACCAATGCAACCGGAGAGGCCATTTTCCATATAAACAAGGATGGGAAATCCATTTCCTATAAGCTGATAACTTCCAATATCGACAATCTACTGATGGCTCATATACACATTGGAACGCCCAATGTAAATGGACCCATCACTGTATGGCTGTACCCTGAATCAGGACCGCCGCCACATCTCATCAGTGGACGATTTGATGGTGTTCTTGCGACAGGAACGATTACGGCAAAAGATCTCATGGGCCCCCTCCAGGGAGATGTTCTGGACAGTCTCATTACCAGAATAAAAAATGGCGATGCCTATGTTCAGGTTCACACCGTACAACACAAAACAGGTGAGATTCGCGGACAAATAAAGTGAATGTATTCTGTAATATGTAAGACAGGCGCCAGATTGTATTCTAATCACTAAAGTACGGTCTGGCTCCTTTTTTATAGTTTATTTTCCAACTAACGCCCTAAAAATAATCCAAGACTATCTGTCCCAAAGCATTCCTGTCTTTCCCATGAGAGTTGCATCGTATCCCATGATCTGATACCCGTTAATCTAACATTCAAAATTGTTCCGAAGGAACTAAAGGCTGAAGGCCACGTACGCATCCCCGCTTTTGGTGCCAAGCTTACCTCCGCCGCAGGCGATAACGACATATTGTTTGCCATTTACCATATAGGTGCTTGGGGTGGCGTAGCCTGCAGCGGGCAGGCTCGTCTTCCAGAGAAGGTCACCCGTCTTTTTGTCGAAGACACGGAATTCCTCATCCTTTGTGGCTGCGATGAAAATCAGACCTCCGGCCGTGACCACTGGCCCGCCGTAGTTTTGTGTGCCGGTTACAGGAATCCCTTTTTTCTCCAGTGCTTTGTATTCACCCAGCGGTTTTTGCCATACGATATTGCCGGTGTTGAGGTTGATGGCCGTCAGCGTGCCCCATGGTGGTTTATTGGCAGGATACCCGTTGGGGTCCAGGAATTTCTTATAGCCGGTGTGCGCGTACGGAAGCGTGTTCTTGCCTGCGACTTCGATTTTGCCGGATGTTCGCCGGGATGTTTTCTTGAATAGGTAATCGATGATCAGATCCTGCTGCTTACTCGTTAACGGGCTGAACGATGGCATGAATCCGCCACCCTTCTGGATATGTTTACGTACCTGCTGTTCGGTAAGGGTATCAGAAAGGTTGACCAGCGATGGGAAGTTGCTGGTCGGGTCGCCTTTAAGGTCGGCGCCGTGACAGATGGCGCAGTTCAGCAGGTAGAGGCTGCGTCCGGCTGCCATAGGTGTTCCATTTTCGGTTGTCACCCGCATCAGTTGCAGGAGCCATGCGATGTTATTGGCATTCACGTATAGGTAACCTGTTGTCGGATCGAACGCCGCACCACCCCATTCACCACCGCCGTCATAGCCGGGGAAGAGAAGCGTACCTTGCAGGCTGGGCGGGGTGAACAGGGAGCCGGTTTTAAAATGCCTGAGACTATCGACGGCAAAACGATGGGCTTCCGGCGAGATGCCAGTCGGTATAAATGTCTGGGTCGCAAAGGGTTTTGGTTTCATCGGGAACGGTTGTGTGGACCAGGCCTGTTCTCCCGGGATACCGGATGATGGAACCCGCCGTTCCTCTACGGGGAACAGAGGTTTCCCGGTATCGCGATCGAATACAAACACAAAACCCTGCTTGGTTATCTGCGCAACGGCATCCACTCGTTTACCGTTGTGAGTGATCGTGACAAGGTTGGGGGTCGATGGAGGGTCGCGATCCCAAAGGTCGTGGTGTACCATCTGGTAATACCAGATGAGCTTGCCTGTTGATGCATTCAACGCCAGTTCACAATTGGCAAACAAGTCCTTACCCTTGCGGTTGCCGCCATAGAAGTCGAAGGCGGCTGAGCCGGTCGGTATGTAAACAATTCCCCGTTTTTTGTCGAGACTCATCCCGGCCCAGTTGTTGACCGCCCCCACTGATTTATAAGCCTCCGGCGGCCAGGTGTTATAGCCGAACTCGCCGGGCTGTGGAATAGTATGAAAAGTCCACTTGATATAACCTGTTCTTACATCATATGCCCTGATGTGACCGGGTGCGGCATCAGAACCTTCGGAGACACGGGTGCCGACAATGATCAGGTTTTTATATACCACACCAGGTGTTGTCGATGTCACAAACAGCTTACTTACGTCGCGGTTGAGATCAAGACTGTCTTTGAGTGAACGTCGTCTACGATTCCCAAAGCTCTCGATCGGTTTTCCGGTTTTGGCATTCAGAGCATAGAGATAGGATCCGGCAACGAACAGGATGCGTTTATCGTTGCCGTCTGACCAGTAGGAAACACCACGGTTTACACCCAGCGGATTGTATGCGGGGTCATTGGGAAAGGGATCAAAACGCCAGATCTGTTTGCCATTCGCCGCATTGAGAGCAAACACTTTGAGCCGTGGTGAAGTACCGTACAAGACACCGTTAATCATCAGGGGATTGCACTGTATCTGAGACTGAACGTTTTTGTCTCCGGTGTGATAAATCCACGCCACTTTGAGGTTGTGGACGTTTTGGCGATTGATCTGATCCAGTCTTGAATACTGGCTGC
>DATFNI010000085.1:0-12048 GCA_035266485.1 Balneolales bacterium | reverse complement strand
GTAATCGACTGTACAGCATCCGCCGGCACCACAGCAGGATGTTTCATTTTCCTGTTTTGATTGCCGGCTTATTTCGGCATACTTTTTTCGAACAACTTCTTTGATTTCTCTTTCTTTCGATTCCATGGTCAGTTAAAGTTTGATGACAATTTCATTATATCCCACATCCGGCAGCGTCCGAGTGCCCGGACAAATAGCCGGTGAACGACGTCAACATCTCATGCAATTGTTTGACGACCTCAGGATTCAGGCAGTAGCATACTTTCACCCCGTCAATTTCACCCTGGATGAGACCCGCCTCCTTGAGCACCTTCAGATGCTGGGAAATGGTGGATTGTGCCAGAGGTAATTCGCCGGTGATATCGCCACACAGACAGGTGCACCTCCGGGCCAATACATTCAGGATGGCAATTCTGGCCGGGTGCGCCAGCGCCTTGGCCCAATCAGCCAGCTGAATATCTTTTTCTTCAAATAATGATGCCTTTGTTACAGCCATGTTTGATCGTTTATCGTAAATTTACGATCAATATAAGGCTGGAAAAGCCCTATGTCAACAGACGTTTTTAAGACTCTCTGTTTCAGACACCAAACCTTATATAGAATGAGGTACGCGGGTAATCCACTGAGATTACCCCCGGTGAATCAAATTTCGGCAAGTTGACGGAATACCTTATCTGGCGTCTCCCTCATTGTTCTGTGGAAATCCGTGTAGCGAAAACCGCCATATTCTACCGGAATCCCCTGTATTTCTTTTTTGTCTACAGGCACATAAAAATGACCGCTTTTTGTATAAATGCAGGGCTCCGTCGATCGCTCCATTAACCGTCCAAAAGGAATCAGGTTTTGCATAAAATCTATGATCGTGCCCCGATCGGTCTTGAAAGCAACGATCCCGTAGTTAGCATCCAATTTCATTTCCAGGTAAAACTCACCCTCGCCATCTACCAACAGGCTTAAAATCGGACCCTCGCTGTTCAGCAATTCAAGAATTTTCCTGAACCACATAATGACACCCCCTCTTCTAATGATATTTATTCGTTTCCCGATACATTGCACACGCATCTTTATGTAAGGCAATATATTATAGTACCCTTCATTGATCGAGTAGGAATTCTTAATATCCCATTTTATTAAAACACTTTAATGTTAAAGGCAGGATTTTATTCGCATAACTGTTCCAGACACAAGTAATTTTTGGGGGTTGTACTCTCTACTACAGAAGATACATTCACCGGTTAATCTTAGAGTGATACAAACTCATACGGTCTGCTGTTGTTTGGACGAATGGAAATGGGTTTTTTCCTTTTACCGGGGAATCTGGCTACCTTAGATGCCTTTATTCAGGAACACTTAGAAATGCAACACTGAATGAATCGTTACATTCAACTGGTCCGTAAACAGTGGAAACTTTTGTTCTATGGTCTTGTTGTGACCTTTTTTTCCAGTTTTGGCCAGACGTTTTTAATCTCTCTTTTTGTACCGGCTATTACACATGATTTTGTGTTGACCAAAACCGGTTTTGGATCTATTTATTCCGGCATAACGCTAGTTAGCGGCCTGAGTCTTTCTTACTTCGGACGATGGATCGACAAGATTTCATTGCGATCGTACAGCCTGCTCATTGCCGCAGGACTTGTTATCGGAAGCCTGTTCATGGCAATTTCATGGAGTTGGCTTGTGCTGATTGCCGGTTTATTGTTACTGCGTTTCTTCGGCCAGGGTTTGAGCTCTCATGCAGCCAGAACCGCTATGGCCCGATACTTCCTGTTGGATCGCGGTACGGCACTCAGTATTGCAAGCATAGGGTATTCTGTGGGTGAGGCATTACTGCCGGGTTTGCTTGCCACGCTGCTGGCTATCATAAGCTGGCATCTGATCTGGGCGTACACGTCCCTGTTCATTCTCCTAACGCTTGTTCCACTGATCTTTTACCTGCTCCACCAACCGTTGCTGCGCAACAAGCCTGTTTATCAGGAACTTAATCAACATGAGGATGAGTGGCATTACCGCGATATTCTGAAAGACGCCCGCTTTTATTTTCTTGTTCTTGCTGTGTTACTCCCCCCATTCTGGGTAACAGGATTGTTTCTGTACCAAATCTCCGTGGCGCATCAACTTGGTTGGTCAACCGGCCTTATAGCTGCAGCCTTCACCGGCTATGCAACAGCCCGGGTTGTGAGCACACTTGCAATTGGTCCGGTTATCGATCGCTTCACGGCCACAAAACTGTTTCCCTTTTATCTCATTCCTTTTGGAATAGGACTTGTGATAGCAGCATGGCATCCCGGAAACTGGTCGGCCTTTGTATACCTTTTTTTACTTGGTATTACAATGGGAGCGGGTGTCAACATCAAATCAGCCTTGTACGCCGAGATCTATGGTACCCGAACGCTCGGAACCGTTCGCAGCCTTTTCTCTTCACTCGTTGTACTGGGTACGGCCATCAGCCCGTTCCTGATGGGTTGGCTTCTGGATCATCAGGTTCCCATAACGGAGATCCTATACGGGGCAACTATCACGGTTGTTATCGCTGCATTACTTTCCTGGAGACTGGTTTACATGAAAAAAACGGAGACTGTCAACAGCCGGATTTGATGACATCTTTTTTGTCGCGTCTGTTTACCAGATACATCATCGGCACAAAATTGTGACAAAAAGAGGTTGAACCATTATAAAATGATTTCCTATTATTGTAACTTTCAAAAAACAAGATTGCTATAGAGCAACAATCTTGGTCGGTTTTCTAGAATGAGTTGAAATAATATTGATATTTATGATCAACCCTTTCCTGCTTCTGGGGATAATCGGGAATATCCTTTAGGAAAGTAACTTGCGGGCAGCCCTTATTTTTTTACTGCCACCAATTTCATTTTTGTATTTTTTTTTAGAATACAGTGCTATTGGTCTTAATTGGGGATCACCAGCGACCGGGAAATACATTTGACCAACCTATGGAAGACACACTGTCAGCTATTTTGCTGGATAGCCCCGTTATTGCATTCCGGGCATTTTATTCAGACGGATGGCCAATCACCTATATCTCTGATAACATTAACGCTTTCGGCTACAATGCCAACGATCTGATCGACAATAAAGCCGCTCTCAAAGAGCTTATCTATTCGGATAATTGGCCAAAAATTGAAAACAAGCTGGCAAGAGATCTTCAGGCGGCGGTCCTTTTTTCAGATTCTGTCCGCCTGACTGATGCCCTGGGTGATAATCATATCATAGAAATGCACCTGAAGATCGTAAAAAATCAGGACGATTCCGGCACATTTATCCAGGGTACCTTCCATAAGATAGAGATGGGACAGGGCAGTTATCCATTTCCTGTCGATGAGAAAAATGTTGATCTGTATGATCGGTTAGCTTCACTCGTCATGCTCTTGCCTGTGCCGGCCATGGCAGTATCCGGTCATCATTATCATGCTAATCCGGCACTGTTCAGATATATCGGATATCACCGGCAGGATATCAGTACCATCAACGACTGGTTTTACACCCTGAACCCCAAAAACGGGCAGGAGATGGAAAACCAATATTATAAGGATCGCTTCCAAACCGTAAGCACCTGGCAGGTAACATTAAAAAACGGCCAGACCAGATGGGTCACGTTCAATATTTACCCTGTGTCATCTATGGAATTGTGGATCTGGACCGACACAACGGATATCCGCCAGGTTCGGGTAAAAACGCGGTTTGACCAGCAGCAGAATTTACTTCTTAAATTGGTTGACGCCCTTCCACTGATGATTACTGTGTATGACAAGGCCAATCATTTAACCTTTGTAAATAAAACATTCGCCAGCGAACTCGGTTATGACAACGACTATGTGCAGAAGCATAATACCGTTAATCAGCTTTTCCCCAGCCAGGACTACCGCGAAGAAATCAGCAAGCAGTTTCATTCCAACATTCGGGAGTGGAGGGATGTGACGATCAGGACACGTAGTGGAAAGATGATCCAGAGTTCATGGAATAATTTCGCCATCTCCAAGGATATGAGGATCGGTGTCGGCATCAATAATTCGATGATGCAGGAATTGCAAAATAGCCTCCTTTTTTACCGGAAACAGATGCAACTTATTGCCAGTCAATTGGAGGATGTGGTATTTACAATTGACACCGACAAAAAATACACAAGTATTTCCGGTACCTGGCTAAACAGGACCGGTCTTTCCGAAAAGGATTTTGTCGGCAAAACCGCCCTCGAATTTTTTGGCACTGTTGATGCCCGCATACAGGATCACCATCATGAGAAGGCCTTGCATGGCATTCCATCCACCTATGAGTTCAGGGCATCGGGGGGAAATGATAATTACTGGTTACAAACTTCCATTTCGCCCCTCAGGGACCATAAAGGCGTGATCATCGGGGCTATTGGCATTTGCCGTGATATTACTTCCTTTAAAAAGGCGAATGAACGCCTTAATCTTCAGGACTATGCCCTGCAGGTCAGCGCAAACGCTATTGTCATCACCGACGAGGAGGGCAAAATCTTCTGGGCAAATGAAGCTCTCTCAACCTTAACCGGGTACGAAGTATCCGAAGTTCTCGGAAAGCACACCCGAATGTTCAAATCCGGAGAACAGACCGAAACGTTCTATAAAAATCTATGGGAGGCCATCACCCACGGAAAGGTCTGGAAAGGTGAGCTCATCAACAGAAAGAAAGACGGTTCATTATATGTGGAAGAACAAACAATAACACCATTCACCGGGTCAAACGGCAAACCATTCTACATTGCCGTAAAACAGGATGTGACCAGTCGCGTGGAACGTGAAAAAAACTTGCACGCTGCCTATAAAGAAAAACAGACGCTGCTCGAAGAGGTTCATCATCGTGTAAAAAACAATCTCGCTCTCGTCTCCAGCCTCCTGGAACTTCAGATGGCTACGGCATCCACAGATCGCGATGCTGAGATTCTGAGAAGGAGCCAGCAGCGTATACACAGTATGGCCCTGATTCATGAAAAACTCTACCAGCAGGACAATATGTCCGATATTTTAATCGACAAGTATATCGAACGCCTGCTGAAAGACACAGAAAAGGCCTTTCTATTACCCGGACAAAACATCAAATTACGTCTCAAGTGTGATCCGATTTCCCTGAATATCAATCAAGCCGTCCCTTTTGCACTTATCTGCAACGAAATGGTCACCAATGCATATACTCATGCTTTTGAAAACAAAAAAACAGGAAGTATAGAGATCACTATCACCTCGAAAAACGGTCAGGTCGAATTAGTAGTAAATGACGACGGCATAGGAATAGCCAGCGAAAAATCCGATGAGACCCCAACTTCTCTCGGATTAACTATAATGCAGCAGCTTACCAGGCAGTTAAATGGCAAACTGATCATTGAATCTAATCATGGAACCAAGGCCTCCCTGTCCTTTAAACCGGAAAATGTGAGAGGATCGTACAATTATAACCTCTGATTTTTCAGTAACCCGCCAGGTAATTCAAATTCATTGCCTGGCAATCGGTTACACCAAAACATCATAACCTATTGCTTTTTTACGGATTTGCAACAATCAAATTATCCGATCATCGAGACACTATCCTATTAAACTTTTCTCTGTTCAGCCGATTTATCTGTCAGCATGATGTACGTTCTATCTTTGTCACAGAGGAATACCGGGTAAAATCATTCCCAAAATTTAAACGGACTGTCTTGCCGCATCGTAACACTCTTCCTGTTGCCTGCATTTTGTTCAAATAATTATATCAGCAATCACGACAACATATTTGTCACATTCATAACTCTATCTGACCTATGGGCTGGATGTTTCCTCTCAAACGCCGGGCCAATGAGAACAGCATACTCTCCGAAGTTGTCGAAGAGAGTCGTATGGTGGTTTTTCGGGCTCACTATGTTGGTGGGTGGCCCCTCACCTTCATTTCGGAGAATATTTCCGAATTCGGATATAATGCCATTTCTCTCAGGAAGCGTAATATGCAACTCAAAGATATCCTTCACCCTGACGACTGGGCAGAGCTTAGCCGGAATATGCCCGTCAAACCGAAAGAGACCTTTCGCATGTCATTAAATTTGCGGATCTATGATCTTACGGAAACCTTTCACACCGTGTCTGCAGATCTTCAGCTTATTAATAAACCTCACGATGTAGGTTTCTACATTCAGGGCACTTTTCATAAAAATACCTCGCAGAAGGTAATACCGTTGCTGACGGCACTTAAGTTTGGGCAGCTCGCACAATTGATCGATATGCTGCCAGTACCAACACTGGTCGTCCATGGTCACGACTTCCACTCAAATACAGAGATTGAGAAACTAACAGGATACCAATCCTCTGATGTTTTTACCGTTCATAACTGGTTCTATTTGCTCTTCCCCGGTGAGGGTCAGGAAATGGAGGAACGATACTACCGGGACCGTACCATGGGATTTCCGGATAATCAAACGGTAAAAATTACACGCAAAGACGGAGAAGAAAGATGGGTCGTCATCTCTTTTTATAAAGTTGAGATGATGGAACTCTGGTTTTTTACCGATGTGACAGATATTCGTCATGTAAACAGTGCCTTAACGCGTCAGCAGGATTTATTTCACAAGGTGATCGATGCCCTGCCGGTCATGTTGTTGATGTATGATAATCAGCGCAGGTTTACTTTCGTAAACAAAACTCTTGAAAAGAACACTGGCTATACCAATGACGACATCAAGAATACAAATATCATTGAACAGATCTTTCCCAACAAGAACTATCGTCAGGAATTATGGAACCACATGCAGTCGCAATCGCCCGACTGGCGTGAGGTTGAAATAACTACTAAAAATGGCGGGATCGTTAAGAGTTCGTGGAATAATCTCGTTTTCGACAAGAATACCAGAGTGGGCATCGGTCTTGATATCACTCTGGTGGATCAGTTGCAACAGACATTGAAGATGACCCAGAATCAGTTTAGGATTATTGCCAACCAGTTGGAAGACATTGTATTCATCCTCGACAAAGAGAAACGTTATACTGGTGTGTACGGAACCTGGATTACCCGAACGGGATTGAAAGAGTCTGACTTCATTGGAAAAACGGCAGCCGAATATTTTGGTGATACGGGCGTGAACATTCACAATAAGCACCATGAGCGCGCACTATGCGGTATTCCATCTGCCTACGAGTTCATGATCGATTTAAAAGGTGAAAAAATCTGGATTCGATCAACGGTGTCCCCATTGCGTGACCAACGCGGAGCAATTGTTGGGGCTATTGGTATTGGACATAACATCACCGCGATCAAAAAAACCGATGAGCAACTGGCCATGCGTGAAAGAGGCCTGGAGGCCAGCGCTATCGCCTTTGTCATCGTTAATGATCAGGGTATTATCGAATGGGCCAATGATGCAATTACAAAACTCACCGGATATTCTGTTTCTGAAGTCATTGACAAACCCATCAGCCTAATCAGATCGGAGAAGCAGGACGACAGCACATACGCAAAACTCTGGGATACAATTAAAGCTGGCAATTCCTGGACGGGTGATTTGATCAACAGGAAAAAGGACGGATCAACCTATCTAGAGAGGCAAACAATCACCCCATTCACTGGTCTGGATGGAAATGAACATTACATTGCCATAAAAATTGACGTCACCGAGCGCTCTTTAAAACTGGGTTAACTTAAAATCGGGGCCCGCCCTTTTATTCTTGTATGTAATAAGGGACTTTCAGAGGATGGTGAGTTGCCTGTTATTTTGAACATCCCGAATTCCGGACACGAGCCAAAAAGTGATTTAAGCCTTCTCGAAATATTTATATATTGTTACACATCTGAAAATAATAGTTGCATCTGTTGACGCCAGGACTCTCTCCAGCAAACGGAGAGAATGATTGTGTGCTCTGGAAATAATGGAAAAGCATATCCGTTGTATACCACAATCTATTGTTTATTATACCAATAGCCGTATCAAGCTAATTCACGGTAATAATATATTACGCTATTTATCTGGAACCCATCGACTTAACCGCTTAGAAGATGGGTTGATCATCCAATTGGTCTATTCATGAATAACCTGACGCATTCCCGACTACAAAGTTCACTGCAGCTTGCGCATATGGCGGCATGGGAGTGGAATTTTGTTACCAATGAGTTTGTAGCTACCGAATTGCATGATCCGTTGTTCGGCTATCCCCCCGGGAAAAAACGTTGGGATATAGAGACTTTCAAAAAGCATATAGATCCTGCAGATTTCACCGTTTTGATTAAAAAGTTCCGTGATGTGCTTGAGAGCAAGAATGGGCTTGAGGCTGAATTCCGGATTTCCTGGCCTAATGGCAGCATCCACTGGCTTTGGACCAGGGCTGTAGTAACGCAATGGGCGGGGGATGATCCGGTGATATTGTCGGGGGTAACAACAGATGTTACATCCCGTAAACAAGCGGAATTAGAGACGCAGGAATACAGGAAACGTCTCGAGAAGACACAGGAACTCGCCCGCATCGGTTACTGGGAGTACTATTTTAAGAATGGATCACTCCATTGGTCCGATACGATTTATGAAATGTTCGGCCTGTCACCCCAAACCTCTGATTTGACGCTGGACAACTTCCTCAAAATGGTTCATCCCGACGACAGGCATAAGCTTGAAATAGCCCAAAAGAGACCGTTGGATAAGAACCTGTTATTTGACTCTGACTATCGACTGATAAAACCAAACGGCGAGATCGGGTATTATAAGGAACGGGGTGAGTTTATTAAGGACGAGCAGAACAAACCGGTAAAACTGACCGGTGCGATCATCGATCTTACCGAGCTGGAAAAGGCTGAAACCCAACTGGCTACCTCCGAACAAACATATCGGTTACTCTTTCAGCACAACCCATTGCCAAGTTTCATTTATGATTTTGATAGCTGGGAAATACTCGAGGTTAACAGGGCCGCTATACAGCATTACGGCTACACCAAAAAAGAATTCACTTCTCTGACATTGCATGATATCTATTTACCAGAGGATATACCGGCATTGCAAAGAAGACAGAAACAGATAAAGCGGCAATTTTCAAACTCAGGTGAATGGAGGCATGTCACCAAGGACGGCAGTCTCATAAGAGTCGAAATAACATCTGTCGGTCTGGAGTATCAAAACAGGAATTGCAGAAGAGTGGTGATCAATGATATCACCAAACAAAAAAAAGAAGAACAAGAGCGGCTGATTTCCATGATCGAGGGCGAAGATCGGGAGCGCAAGCGTATTGCCATGGACCTGCATGACAGCCTGGCTCAATATCTCACTGCGGCAACGATGAATCTGAGTGCAGTAAAAAATCTGGTCAACCTGTTCCCGAAACACAAACAGGAACAATTTTTTAATGGATTGGCCCTGGTGAAAGACGCCTTACAGGAAACCCGAAACATTGCGCAGAATCTAATGCCCAAGGCCATTGAAAATTTTGGACTTGTTTCCGCCTTAACGGACCTGTTCCAAAAGACCGAACAGGCCAATGACATAAACATCCTGTTCGATCACGACATCGGTCACTTAGAACTTAAACGACAGATAGAAATCAACATATACCGTATTACACAGGAAGCTCTGGCCAATGCCCTGAAACACTCGGAAGCAAATAAGATTGAAGTTACGATCAAGGCAAACAGACACTCTATTTCCTATCTGTTTGTTGATAACGGAAAGGGATATAAGCCGGAAATGCTTAATGAAACGCGAAAAGGACTTGGGTTATCCAACATGCACGTACGGGCACATTCGATGTTGGCATCCCTGGATATCAACAGTATGCCGGGGCTTGGAACTTCTATAGCCCTGAAAATTCCACACTCAACATAATTTTCTGATTATGAAAACCGCACGGTTATTACTGGTTGATGATCATAAAATAATCCGGGATGGGATCAGGGCCCTATTGCACGACGTCCCGAATGTCCGCGTTGTTGATGAGGCCGAGAACGGCCCAATGGCCATCTCATTGGTTAAAAAAAATCATATAGATGTGGTCATCATGGATATCAATATACCTGGCATGGATGGAATTGAAGCAACACGCAAGATCAAGGAATATGACAGCAGCGTGAGTGTTATAGCACTCACCATGCTTGGAGAAAAGGGGAATATAAAGGCGATGATTGAGGCCGGAGCGTCGGGATATATTCTCAAGACAGCCGGCGAAGAACAGCTCGTAAATGCTATCATCAGCGTTATGGAAGGTAAATACTTTTTCAGTGATGAGGCAGCCCACACCGTAATGATGGACATGGTTTACGAGCAAGAGCCTAAAAATAAAAAGAGCAGCGCCTTCATCAAGCTTACAGACCGCGAACTGGAGGTTCTGAAGCTTATCGTTGAGGAACATACCACGCAAGAGATAGCAGATGCCCTTTTCATCAGTACCCGAACTGTTGATGCCCACCGACGTAATCTGCTTCAGAAAACCGGTGCAAGAAATCTGGCCGGCTTGGTTCGTTATGCTCTTGAACACGGCATATCTCCAACGGAATTATAGCTATACCTCCTTATATCCAGGATACCAGACCGATGCACACTCTATACTCATATAGGTAGTTATGCCTATACTCAAAATAGGCCCTTTCCGTCATATTAGAAGTCTTTAATATGCCGATATTACAAGAATTTACATCTAACACTATTTCCTCTCCTTTTTTCGCTTCGAAATAAACAATGAGTAGAAACGCGCTACTTACGGGCAAACCTAACATGTCACTGATTGATGCACTTTCGGCTCATATTGCCGTAACCGACCAAAATGGTCTCATTATTGCCACAAATCATGCATGGGACCAATTTGCACTCAAAAATGGAATTACAAAATATCAATCCTATGGTGTAGGATCCAACTACTTCGATACGTGTCTGAATGCCGCAAAAAATGGTGATGAATACGCTTTGAAGGCATTACTGGGTTTGAAGGATGTACTTCGGGGCAAAAAAAAAGAATTCGCCCTTGAATATCCCTGTCACTCACAAGACGAGCATCGTTGGTTCCTCATGCGGGGCTCACGGCTCAATGATCCTGAAAATGGGTTGATCATCGCACACGAGAATACAACTGCCCAGAGAATTGCAGAATATAAACTGCGTGAAAACGAGGAGAAATACCGCCTTCAATTTGAAAACAGCCTCGAGTGCGTCGTCATTGCGACACCTGAAGGCAAGATTCTTGATGCTAATCCGATGGCTTTACAAACGCTCGGTTACACATTGGAAGAACTGCAAGCTATTGGCCGGGATGGGCTGATCGACCCGAATGATTCGAGAATTCATAACCTGCTTGAGCAACGTGAAAAATATGGCCAATTTCGGGGTGAACTCAATTACCGGCGTAGTGATGGCAATGTTTTGGCCGTTTCTCTGAGTACCAAAATTTACGAAAACGGCTCGGGTGAGAAACGCAGCATTGTCATGTTTCGTGATATAACGAAACAAAAACTCGTCGAAAAGAAACTCGGTCAGGAAAAATCCCTGTCAAAAGCCATCCTTGACAACCTGCCCGGTACCTTTTGTATGATCAACCAGGACGGTTATGCTGTTCAATGGAACAAGAATCTCGAAAATGTTATAGGATACTCGCCTGACGAGATCAGGAGTCGACCTACTCAAAACTTTATTTGTAAAAATGATCAGCCCAAACTCGTCAGTGCATTGGATGAGGTATTCCATAGAGGCGAGAGTATGGCTGAGTTGGGTCTGTTAACGAAGGATGGCAGAACCATTCCATTTTTTTTCGTTGGTGTCCGATTCATGCTTGATGAACAACCATATCTGATTGCTCTCGGAGTTAATCTGGAAGAACAGGCAGCACTGGAAAACGAACTGAATATGAACCGGGCACTCTTCACCCAACTGTTCGATAATTCCCCTATTGGTATTGCCTTGATATCAGAGTCGCTGGAAATCAATATGACCAACAAGGGCTTTGCCAATTCCTTTGGATATACCGAAAATGAAGTTTTAGGCAAGGATTTGGTGAACCTGATTGTCCCGGAAGAGCTCCGGGACGAAGTGCGCAGAAACGCGCCTATGGCTTTCACAGAAATAAACTATCACGCCGA
>DATFNI010000084.1:0-5970 GCA_035266485.1 Balneolales bacterium | reverse complement strand
TTGAGTCCGCAATTGGTAGTCATCGTATCGGCACTGTTGATCGGTTACTGCTTCCTGGTGCGATTTCGATTCACCAAACGGAGCCTATTATTTTTTAGTGGCTTAATACTCATCATCATCGCACTGGGCGCACCTATGGGGCCTTCAAAATACCACGATCTGTTCAGCGCGCATATGTTTCAACATATCCTGTTTCTGATGATGTCGCCCCCCTTATTAGTCAGCGGCTTGCCCGGGGATCGGTTGAGACCTTTCTTTTCGAAACCGGCTGTCCGAAAGGTCGCCAAGCGTCTGTTTAACCCGTTTTTCACCTGGATACTGGGTGTAAGCACCATGTGGTTCTGGCACGTACCTGCCATCTATAATTTCATGGTCCAGCCAATGCATCCGCAGTGGCTGGAACCGGTTATGAAGGGTGTAGAAGCAGCCTCATTGATTTCGGTAGGAATCGTTTATTGCTGGCCGATTCTCGCGCCGCTGGATGAATACCGCCTGCCCGCGTCGAAGGGCATCGTTTATCTGTTTTCCGCCTGTACCGGGTGTTCCATCCTGGGAATGCTGCTGGTCTTCTCTTCGCCGGGAATGTATGTGACGGCATTTCAGGGCCCGGTAAAAACAGTTTGGGACATGTCGGCATCTTTGGATCAGCAAGTGGGCGGCTTGTTGATGTGGGTGCCGGGATGCTTTATCTATTTATCCGGCGTGATAGTTCTTCTTACCCGGTGGTTCTCGGGCAAAGAAGAGCAGCATGCCAGTAGAACAGAAGTAATTACATCAGAACACACGATAAAAATCTGATCACCAATGGCAGACATCAAGCAAAACGAGGAATCCTGGAATAATGCGCAACCGGAGCATCTGCCCCACCCGACCTATTGGCCTATTATCCTGGCTCTGGGTGTGACTTTCTTTTTTTGGGGATTTGTGACTTCAATCGTCATTAGCCTTGTTGGAATCGTAGTGATCACGATAGCAATGACGGGTTGGGTCAGTGTATTGAGGGAGGAATTCCATCATCAAAATCAACAAAAAGAATCGGGAGATTCGAATGGATCGTAGAAAGTTTCTGACACGTCTAAGTGTGACGCTTGGCGGAATTGCCGCCTCGATTATTTCTATCCCCGTATTGGGTTCCTTGCTGGCGCCGTTGCTGAGTCCGGTACCCCAAAAATGGCGGAAGATTGGTTCCGTGGAATCATACGAAGCTGGAAAGACCGTTCTTGTAAAATTTCAGGATGCCTCTCCATTGCCGTGGGCAGGGACTACGGCAAAGACGGCTGCCTGGCTGCGCAAGAACTCGGATACAGAGTTCATCGCTTTTTCCGTCAACTGTACGCATCTGGGATGCCCTGTACGCTGGATTCCGGGATCTGAATTATTTCTGTGTCCCTGTCATGGCGGAGTTTATAACAAAGATGGATCACGGGCCTCGGGCCCGCCGCCCAAGGGGTTGAATCACTACCCGGTGCGGGTGAATAAAGGCAACGTGGAGATTCTGACGAGTCCGGTTCCAATCACGAATATAACATCCTGATGGATATCACTTAACACTGGCAATTGCTAACAGAAATTCGGTTGAATGAAATTTTTTAAAAAGGTATGGGCATGGATTGATGATCGTTCTGGCATTTCGGAACTCGTTGTACCAATGGCCAGGCATAAAGTCCCGCCCGATTCCAGATGGTTGTATGTCTTTGGTAGCGCCACGTTATTCTGCCTGATTCTTCAGATTGTGACCGGCGTTTCCCTGTCATTGATGTATCAACCGTCATCAGGTACGGCCTATCAATCCCTCCAGTTCATCACCTATCAGATTCCGTTAGGTAATTTTTTGCGCGGACTTCACTACTTCGGGGCCTCAGCGATGATCTTGCTGCTTGGTATTCATATGATCCGCGTCTATGTGATGGCATCGTACAAGTATCCGCGTGAGCTGAGCTGGATCACAGGGGTGGTTCTTCTGGGGCTGACTATCGGGATGGGATTCACCGGGCAATTGTTGCGATGGGACAACAATGGCGTCTGGTCGGCAGTGGTGGCGGCTGAGCAGGCCGGCAGAATCCCGTTGATAGGCACGGATGTCGCACATTTCCTGCTGGCGGGCAAGACGATAGGAGGGCAAACACTGAGTCGTTTTTTCTCTTTTCATGTCTTTCTGATTCCGGCCCTTTTGTTTGCGTTTGTCGGGCTTCATATTTACCTCGTGCTTCGAAATGGTATTTCCGAACCACCGAAAGCCGGCCGCCCGGTGGAACCGAAGAACTATCGGAGCTGGTATAAATCCATGCTTGAAAAAAAGGGTGTTCCTTTTTTCCCTGATGCTGCCTGGAGAGATATCGTTTTTGGTTTCAGCGTGATCATCGTCATTGTCTTATTGGCGATATTCGTTGGTGCGCCAAAATTGAGTGGTCCGCCCGATCCTTCCAATATATCCGTTGCTCCCAAACCCGACTGGTATCTCCTCTGGATTTATGCACTATTTGCCTTGATGCCCCCGAAGATAGAATCATATGTCATCTTCTTTGGCCCCCTTATCATCGGGATGGTTCTTCTGGCACTTCCATTCTTGTCAAACAGGGGAGAACGCAGCCCCATTAAACGCCCATGGGCCGTTCTCGGCGTGATTGTGACAGTCTCATTTATCTCCGCGTTTTGGATGGAGGGTATTAAAGCTCCCTGGTCGCCGGCGTTCAACACTAAACCCCTGCCCGCCAAATTGGTATCTATCGATGATGCCGCAGCGCAGCACGGCGAAAAACTCTTCTACAAAAAGGGATGCCAATATTGTCATTCCATCCGGGGGCAAGGGGGGCACAAGGGGCCGGACTTGACCTACGTAGGTGAGCGGTTGACATCGCGTGAAATGACGATTAGAATTGTAAATGGTGGTGGACAAATGCCTGCTTTCGGTGCTTCACTTACCAATAAAGAATTGAGCGATCTGGTTGCCTTTCTGCAAACACGTACCGAAGCGCATGATGCCAAACTTGCCAAACTTGGAAAATGAATAGATGCAGGAGGGAACACGTAAACTATTGACGATGAAATTTGGCTGGCGAGGAACGTTTGTATTATTTTCTGCCTCTCTATCAGTGTTCAGGCATTTAAAATAAATCAAACTCATTACATGCCAGCGAATTCCGATTCTTCATCCCCTTTATCTAAAGGCCCCGTCATTGCGTTTGGTCTTCTCGCCATAATGTGGGGATACAATTGGGTGATCATGAAGATTGCCATGCAATATTGCTCCCCGATGTATTTTGCATTATTCCGGGTTGGCGGTGGTGCTGTCGTGTTGTTATCAGTAGTTGTGGTCATACGCGGACCGCTGAAATTACGCTATCCCGGCCGGGTTCTGTTGCTCGGGCTATTGCAGACGACGAGTTACATCGGGTTGATATCGTGGGCTGTGGCTCACGGGGAAGCCAGCAAAAGTGCCATTTTTGCCTATACTATGCCGTTCTGGGTCATTTTGCTGTCGTGGCCGTTCCTGGGAGAGCGGGTAAAGGGGTTACAGTGGCTGGCTGTCATCATGGCTTTTTCGGGACTGATCCTGATTGTGAAACCGTGGGTGATAGGAGGCGGATTAAAGGACAATATTCTCGGGCTGGCAGCCGGTCTGGCATGGGGGGCGAGTGTCATTGTCTTCAAAAAAATACCGACTAAGGGGATGAAGGAGCTGCTTTCCATTACGGGCTGGCAGATGGTTTTTGGCTTGCCTTTACTGATACTGGCAGCTTTTGCCTTGCCGGAACCCCCA
The DNA here is from genome assembly GCA_035266485.1 of Balneolales bacterium. Classification (GTDB taxonomy): domain Bacteria; phylum Bacteroidota; class Rhodothermia; order Balneolales; family DATFMH01; genus DATFNI01. The sequence continues at coordinate 2,210 of DATFNI010000084.1, read as the reverse complement.
ATTCAGTGGAATGGCGTACTGGTGTTGGCTGTCGCTTATAATATCATTGGTGCCACTGCCATTGCATGGGTGCTTTGGTATTACCTTTTGCAGCGGCTGCCCGCAAATGTCAGCAGTTTCTCCGTGTTGATTGTTCCGGTTGTTGGTGTTGTTGCTGCATGGATTCAACTGGGTGAACAGCCCGGTCCTATCTCCGGAACTGGCATGATCCTGATGGTGATCGCACTGGCATTGACTGCAATCCTCGGGAATCGATAGCCAATAAAAAAGGCCGCTATCACTAACGGCCTTTCTAAAATTTCCTACACGAAAAAATGATCGAGAATTTGTTAAAGGATATTGTCTGTTATCTCATTACACAGTACTAAATACTTACTACTATTCCATTATCTGATCCTGATAACTCCACCCGAAGTATGCAGAGTCACTTGCGGGCCGCCACCTTTTACCTTCCCTTCAACGTGGTCACGATGAAATGATCCGGAAAACCCATTCAGATTAGTATCAACCAGAGATCCATGAGCATCCAGGTCAAAACCTTGATCGCTTGGCAGGGATGCGACAATGTTGCCGCCACTTGTTTTGAGATCCAGTTGATCGACCAGTTTGACGATATCGGCACTGATGTTGCCCCCACTCGTATGAGCCCTGACGCTGCCGCTCAGGTGTCTCAGATTTATGGGACCACCGGAAGTTTCAAGGTCAAACGTCCCGCTTCCGTTTGCTGCTGAAATGGGTCCACCGCTTGTTCTTCCGTCGATATTCCCTTCTACATCACTGATATTGATCGGACCTCCGGACGTTCGTAGCGTGATTTTTCCTTTTAAGTGGTCGACGTCGATACCCCCGCCACTGGTATGAAGTTCCTGTGTGCCGTTCACACTACTGACGGAAATCGGGCCACCGCTTGTGTTAAGATCACAGCTGGTTTCGGCCGGTACGTAAACCACAAAACTGATAGACGGATTGTTGCCCCAGCTAGCTCCCTTGTGACGGGCAATCGCATTTATCTGCGAACCGTCCCGGTCAATTTCGATCCGGTAGTCACTCAGATCAATGTCGCCTTCGCGGTAGTATTTGCCATGTTTCCGGACATACATTTCCACTTTCACCTTACTGCCGCTCTGACTTTCAACCTTGATGGCGCCGCCGGACGTCTCAACTTTAAGTTTGGCAGGAGTACTGACGGTGAACTCTTTTACCGTGTATGGAATTTTGTCCCGTGATGAAAAGACGTGGTGGAATAGCGCCTCCGGCGTAACAAGAAGGGCAAAAACAAGAAACGATACACCAGCGAAATAACGAATTGTAGTTTTCATGACGTAGGAATGTTGGTTCAGGTAATTGCTATGCTTATTTCATACGACTCATGAAAGGAAAAGTTCAGTTTTTTACGGACAAGCTGATCCATAGTCACCGGATATCGAATAATAAAAAGGCCCTTCTTCCTGCATATGATGGAAGAAGGGCCCTAAAAAGAAAGTGAAATTTAAAGATTGATCAACGCATGGCTGTTTCCGTGCTTTTCTTAATGCGAACCGGATAGCCGTCGATGAGGATGCTGGTTCCGGATACGGCTACCGTATCCCCAATTTTGACACCGCTGTCAATCATAACCCACTTACCATCGGTGATACCTTCTGTCACCTGTTGTTGATGGGCTTTCCCATTTTTAATCAACCAAACGATGGCTTGGCCTTCATGCTCATTTAAGGCGTCTTTTGGGACGGCCGGTTTGTTTTTGAGCGTTGGAAGATCAAAGTTACCTACGCAAAACATGCCATCCGGCAATGTGAATTTGGGATTTTTGACCTGAACCTTGATTGTAAAGGTCCTCGTATCGGTATTGATACTTGGGTTCACATTAGTCACGACACCGGTTACTGGATCGAAATTAGACAGAAAGCTGATATTTACTTTCAACCCCGTTGGAACGCTGCCGGCATATTCTTCCGGCAGATCCATTTCTGCTTCCAGTACAGAGAGATTAGTTATATCAAATGCAGCCTGACCAACAGTTGCATATTCGCCTTCCATCAGGTATCGCTTGGTGATGAAGCCGGAATACGGTGCCTTGATTGTCGAGTCATCCAGTTTCTGCTTTGCATCGTCGAGAGCGGCCTTGGCTTGTTTAAGCTGGGCATCCGCTTGTTCGTAGGCAGACTGTGATTGGTCGCGTTGCTGAGCTGTAGCTGATCCTGCTTTGTAAA
>DATFNI010000083.1:0-23558 GCA_035266485.1 Balneolales bacterium | reverse complement strand
TTTGCCGCGACGATCGACCTTCTGGCAGCGGCTCAGGCCGGCCTTGGCGAGAAGGACAAAGCACTCGCCTCAGCCCAACATGCTGTTACACTCCAATCTCCATCACGCGATGCCTTCCAGGGCCCGATGAGTGAGTTCTATCTCGCGGAGATACAATCACTGGCTGGTGAAAAGTCCAAGGCCATTACAACACTCAAGCACCTGCTAGCCATGCCGCCCGGAAGCTCGGTCTCGCGTCACCTCACCCCAGCCCTGCTTCACCTGGACCCAATTTGGGACCCGCTGCGGAAAGAACCGGCGTTTCAGGCTCTTCTCAAAAAATACGCCTCATCGGAATAGGAATAATTATGAATTATGAATGAATAAAACTGACAACTAACTACTGACAATGGACAATCATCAACTACCAGCGAAAGCTGACCGCTGAGGGCCGATTGCTGAAAGCTTTCTTAACACGTTAACTATGAACCTGAAAAAACTCATAACCGAACTCAAACGGCGTAATGTCTTCAAAGTGGCTATGGCGTATTCTATTGCCGGATGGCTGATCATCCAGGTTGCCACTTCCGTCTTTCCTGCCTTTAAATTCCCGGCATGGACTACACAATTTGTCATCATATTAGTCTTGATAGGTTTCCCGATTGCTATCATCCTGGCCTGGGCTTTTGAGATGACGCCCGATGGAGTGAAGCGTACAGAGGATGTTCCTGAAGAGAAATCTGTAACAGTAAAAACTGGACGAAAACTCAACACAATCCTTGTGGTCATGTTGATTTTAGCTGTGGGGGGACTTTTCTATCAACATTTTTATACCGGCAATTCGGCAATATCTCGCAATAACTTACAACTTAAAACAACCACAGATTCTTTATCTGTTCCTTCTAAATCCATTGCTGTTTTACCGTTTGAAAATCTGAGTGCAGACTCAAATAACGCCTATTTCGCGGCCGGCATGCAGGATATGATCCTGACCAAACTGGCGGATATCGGCGATTTGGGTGTGTTATCAAGAACCTCAACAAAAACATTCAGCAGTCATCCGAATAATCTCGGATCCATAGCGAAACAACTCGGGGTATATACGTTCCTGGAAGGAAGCGTACAAAAAGCGGGAAACCAGGTGCTGATCAATGTACAATTGATTGATGCCCGCAATGAACACCATATATGGGCACATGCCTACACGCGTACCCTGAATAATATTTTCGGAGTGGAAGGTGAAGTGGCGGATAAAATTGCCCAGACTCTGAAATTAAAGCTGCTTCCTGCAGAAAAGAAAGAGTTGAGTACGAAACCCACTGATAATCCACGGGCCTATGACTTGTTTCTCCAGGCTAAATATCAGTATGACCAGTTTTCAAAAAAAGGAAGCCTTCCTAAAAATGCTTTGGAATTGTTCCATAGATCCATTCAACTGGATACGACATTTGCCCTGGCCTATGCCTGGCTGGCAAGGACTGAAGTATTTATGGGCTTTTTAGGGAACGCAGATTCTCTAAATCAACAGGCGTTGCAACATGCCCGTAAATCTATTGCATTACGTCCACGGTTGGCAACCGGATATTATGTTCTTGGCTATTTATATTCGACAGAGAATAAGAACGAAATAGCGCGTACCGAATGGGAAAAAGCACTTCAGTACTCTCCAAATAATCTTAAAGTACTCGCATCCTTATCATCTGTTAATCAAAATCAGGGGCGATGGGATGAGGCCCTGGCCAATCTTAATAAATCCTTATCACTGGATCCTCATAATACGGTTAATATTGAAACACTTGCAGAACTTAAATGGAGGCTAAGGCATTATAAAACAGCAATGCAATTGTTTAAAAAAGCCAACCGGTTAGATCCGGGTCAGACAGATGCTATCTGGGCGGATGCACGTATGCTAACTACAATTGGCCAAATGCAGCAAGCTCATGAACTGCTGGACCTGAATGCACAAGCCACAAGTTCCACATTAAATGCCTATGACCTGTCTAACTCGTATGCTGAATATTATTATTACAACCATAATTACCAAAAATCCCTGGCCTATATCGATTCGGCATCCTCTATTTGGCCAAAATTGATGCCTCATATGCAATCACAGGCCACCTTTACTCCTTATGCCCTATCGAGATTGGTATTCTGGCAATATCCAGTACGGGGCCAGTTATATACCTTGACGGGAAAACCGCGTAAAGCACACGCGTTAATGCAAAAAGCTATTACGTTATTAAACACCTCGCAAACCCATGAATTACGATTTAAAAAAATTTATCGGCTTTATTCTTTAGCTTTATGTCGAAGTATAAATGGTGAGTTTAAAAAGGCCGTTTTGACTATCAATAAAGCTATTAAACTGTCACCCGTTACCGAATATTATTTAGACTTTTATCATTTTCAGGAAGCTCTTTGCGAAATATATGCCCGTGCAGGCGATGCCGATAAGGCCATTCCCATATTACAACAAATATTTAAAGCCAGGGGAACCGGGGAGATCATTACCGCCCATGTATTAAAGAATGATCCGGTCTGGAATCCGATCCGTAAAGATCCCCGTTTCCAGGCTCTTATCCAAAAATACGCCCCATTGGAACAGGAGACCGGCTCATGAATTTCAAAAAACTCATAACCGAACTCAAACGACGTAATGTCTTCAAAGTGGCTATAGCGTATGCCATTGCCGGATGGCTGATCATTCAGGTTGCCACTTCCGTCTTTCCTGCCTTTAAATTCCCGGCATGGACCACACAATTTGTCATTATATTGGTCCTGATAGGATTCCCTATTTCCGTCATCGTCGCCTGGGCGTTTGAACTGACGCCCGAAGGCGTTAAACGAACTGATGAAGTACCTGAGGAGAAATCCCAAACAAAAAGGACAGGGCGTAAACTGAATGTTGTTCTCGGGGTCCTGCTGGTATTCACTGTCGGGATTATTTTCTATCAACAGTTCTTCAAAACACAAACTGCTGTATCCGGCGCCACTACTAAAGGAAGAGCGATAGCTGATTCTTCGTCTGTCCCGGCCAAGTCCATCGCCGTGCTGCCCTTTGAGAACCTGTCCGAGGACAAGAAGAATGGCTACTTCGCCGACGGCATGCAGGATATAATTCTGACCAAACTGGCCGACATCGGCGACCTGAAGGTCATCTCCCGGACTTCTACCGAGCGATATAAAAGCCATCCAACGGATCTGAAAACAATCGCCGCTCAGCTTGGTGTGGCCACCATCCTGGAAGGCAGCGTGCAGAAAGCCGGCAAGCAGGTGTTAATCAATGTGCAGCTGATCAACGCACAGAACGACAACCATATCTGGGCTAAAAGTTATACCCGAACACTGGATAACATCTTTGGTGTGGAAGGGGAAGTAGCCGAGAAGATTGCATCAGCTCTCAACGCCAAACTCTCACCGGCTGAATCAAAGGCCGTAGCCCATGTGCCGACCCACAACCCGGCCGCCTACGATGCCTATTTACGTGGATTGTCCCTGGAAACCAATACAACCCTTTTAGGTACGTCCCAATCCGCGGACTCTGCCTATCGGCGGGCGGTCCAACTCGACCCGAATTTTGCCCTTGCCTGGGCACATCTGTCTTCGATCAACAGCTTCACCTATTTCAATTTCATAGCCTATACACCTGCACAACTCGCCAAAGCCAAACAGGCGCTGGACCGGGCCATTGCCCTGGCGCCCGATGCCATAGCAACACAGATTGCCGCCGGTGATTATTACTACCATGGACTGCGTCACTACGCCGAGGCGCTGGCCGCCTATCGGAAGGTGCTGAAAATATCACCCAACAATGCGGCGGCATTGGTGGGCATTGGTTATGTGGAGCGGCGCCTCGGGCACTGGCAGACGGCGATCGATTATATGGAGCGTTCTCTTGCATTCGATCCCCGTAATGTTCAAACATTAAAGGATCTTGGTGACAGTTATTTTTGCCTGCTGGATTTCGGGAAGGCGAAAGAAATGTACCGACGGGTGTTGGCCATTAATCCCGATGCTCCTCTCACGATCGTCAGTTTGTCGGGAGTTTTCCTGAGTGAGGGAGACACGGCGCAGGCAGGGAACATTCTGGCGGGAACAAAGATCTCTTCGGTTAAATGGGCCACTTATCCATATGTAATGTTGAACGTATTACTCTTGCACCGCCATGCTGAGGCAATCCGGCTGCTGAAGGCGGCCCTGGGTCAGAAAAAAATATTATCCAAACCGTCACAGGGTATTTATTACGAAATGCTTGGCTACGCGGAGCAACTTTCCGGCGACCATGAAGCGGCACACAGAGCCTACTCCAGGGCGATTGAAGCCTTGCAGCAGGTCTCCGAATCACCAGGAGTCGTTTACGCGCGGGCATTTGCTCAGGCCGGGCTCGGGCAGAAGACCGCCGCACTCGCCTCAGCACGCCGCCTCATGGCATTATTCCCCCCTTCACACGATGCTTTCATGGGTCCGGTAGGTGAGCTCTATCTCGCGGTTATCCAGACAGAGGTCGGTGAAAAGACCCGGGCCATTGCGACGCTCAAACACCTGCTTGCCATGCCGCCCGGAAACGCAGCTTCGATCGTCTTGAACCCATCAAGGATGCGGATCGATCCAAGATGGGATTCGCTGCGCGGCGAACCGGCGTTTCAGGAACTGCTCAAAAAATATCCATGGAAACAGGGACCATTTTGAATTATTTCCGCAGGAATCCCTCCGGGAGAATTTTGAACCGACCGCTGAACGCTTTCTTAACACGTATATCATGAACTTCAAAAAACTCCTAACCGAACTCAAACGGCGCAACGTCTTCAAAGTGGCCACGGCTTATGCCATTGCCGGCTGGCTCATCATCCAGATTTGCACGTCAACCTTCCCCTATTTACATCTGCCGGACTGGCTTATAACCGCTGTTATTGTGTTTGTACTTATTGGGTTTCCTATCTCCGTGATCGTCGCCTGGGCTTTTGAGATGACACCCGAGGGAGTAAAGCGTACGGACGAAGTACCTGTGGAGAAATCCGTTACGCAAAAGACAGGCCGTAAACTCAATATTGTCCTTGGGGTCGTGTTAGTGCTGGCTGTCGGGATTATTTTCTATCAACAATTCTTCAAAACACAACCCACTGTATCAGTCGCCACTACCAAAGGAACAGCGATAGCTGATTCTGCGTCTGTCCCATCCAAATCCATCGCCGTGCTGCCCTTCGAGAACCTGTCCGAGGACAAGAAGAATGGCTACTTCGCCGACGGCATGCAGGATATGATTCTGACCAAACTGGCCGACATCGGTCAATTGAAGGTTATATCCCGCACCTCGACCGCTAAATACAGCAGCCATCCGGATAACCTCAGGACCATTGCCAAACAGCTCGGTGTGGCTACGATCCTGGAAGGCAGCGTTCAGAAAGCGGGCGACCAGGTGCTGATTAACCTGCAGCTCATCAATGCACGGACCGACAGCCATATCTGGGCACAGGCCTATACCCGTACCTTGAAAAACATTTTTGGCGTGGAAGGCGAGGTAGCCCAAAAAGTAGCGGATGCTTTGAATGCAAAATTGACCGCGAAGCAAACAGATGCGGTAACCAATATATCGACCAAAGATCCAGACGCATACGATGCCTATCTGCGCGGGGAACATTTCATGATGCTCGTAATGGCCGGTCAATGGAACTTACTGCCCAGGGCCGTTGAAGAATATAAAAAGGCGGTAAAAAGTGATCCTGTGTTTGCTTTGGCCTGGGCCAAGATGGCCGTGGCTCAAAGTTTATTAATGTATGCCAGTGTCGACCGTTCCGATTCGACGGCCCAAAAGGCGCTGGCTAACGCCCAGCACGCCCTGCTGCTCGCTCCGGATTTATCGTATGCACATTTTGCATTGGGATATGTGTACCGCTTTGATTTTGCTGAATACGGCAAAGCGCTCAGTGAATTCGAATTGGCCCGTAAAGGACTTCCCAACAATTCGGACGTATTATCAGCTATCGCCTATATAAAATGGGATTACGGCGAATTACAGTCGGCAGCAGATGATCTGCAACGGGCCGTGTTTCTGAATCCGAATGATCCCGTGATTGTGTTAGGTCTTGGTGTTCTGTCTGATTATATGCACCGGTATGACCGTGCCCGGATAGCTTTTAATCGTGCCCGGGCCATTGCCCCCGATGATCCCGAAGTATACTCGTATCTCGCCCAATATGAAATTTTGGAATCGGGTGATGTCGATTCTGCCTTTGCCATACTAAATGAGGCGCCTGCCGGCATACAATCGACATCGGAAATAATGTATGAACGAGCTTATTTATACTTGTATAAAAGAGAGTATAAAAAAGCCGAAAGTATAGCAGGAACGCTACAACCGGGAAGTCGTTCTATCACAAGATCAAGTATACTGCTTCTACGTGCTGAAATATTCAGACTTACCGGAGATGAGAAAAAAGCTAAAGACTATTATCGCAAAGCGGATGATGAGGGCATCAGGCATGCTAATGGCCGCGTCACCGAGAATACAATTGAAATACTACCGGGATTAGCTGTTGCTCAGGCCGGACTGGGTCGCAAGGAAATGGCATTTAAAACGCTGAATAAATTCCGGAAGCTATCTAAAGAAAAAGGATTACTGGATTATTTATCCCAGGCATGGTTTGTACGTGCACGGGTTGATGTACTCGTTGGAGATAATGCAGGAGCCATCACCGGGTTGGATCATATATTGTCATCGCAACATGGTGGTCGAATATCAGTAAACCTGCTCCGGCTTGATCCTTTTTGGGACCCGCTACGTAAGGACCCGGCATTCCAGGCATTGCTTAAAAAATATCCAACGAAACAGGAAAAAGACCGATGACCAATGATAATTTTGAATTGTTAATTATGAATTATGAATTGTAGGAACATATCACAATTTGCAACGAACCACTGACTACCAACAATCAATGTTAACACCGTAACACGTTAACACCTCAACACGTTTACATGAACCTGAAAAAATTTTTACAGGAACTCAAACGCCGCAATGTTTTCAAAGTGGCCACAGCCTATGCTATTGCCGGATGGTTGATTATCCAGGTAGCCACATCAGTATTCCCGGCTTTTAAATTCCCGGATTGGACTACACAATTTGTCATCATATTGGTCCTGATAGGGTTTCCTATTTCCATCATCCTTGCCTGGGCGTTTGAGATGACACAGGAGGGAGTAAAACGAACTGATGAGGAGTCTGAAGAGCAGCCAACAACTAAAAAGACGGGTCGCAAGCTGGATATCATCCTGGGCCTTCTGCTGGTGCTGGCTGTAGGGATCATCTTCTATCAACAAGTGTCCAAACCAAAACGCGGCACAACGCAAGAACTCTCTGCCGGACCAGCTTCTGTTGACAGCCTCTCAGCTCCTTCCAAATCCATTGCCGTGCTGCCTTTCGTTAACATGAGCGCGGATACGAATAATGCCTATTTTGCCAGCGGTATTCGTGACCTGATCCTGACCAAGCTGGATGAGATTGGCGGACTCAAGGTCATTGCCCGGACCACCAGTGACCAGTACAAAAGCCGTCCGGAGGACCTTCGGACCGTCGGCAGTCAGCTTGGCGTGGCCACGGTACTGGAAGGCAGCGTTCAAAAGGCGGGCAACCAGGTTCTGATCAACGTACAACTGATCAAGACAACGACCTCCGGTCACCTGTGGGCTCATGATTATATCCGCACGCTGACCAACATCTTCGGCGTGGAAGGCGAGGTGGCCGATAGCATTGCCCAATCCCTGCACACCACCCTGACCCCGGAAGAGGCGAATACCGTTCACCAGATCGCAACCCGGAACCCCCAGGCCTACGACCTCTATTTGAAAGCCAATTATATTGAGAGAACTCTTGTGACTTCCGGAGCATCACCTTCAGATTTAAATAAAGCTATCGACTTATGTCAAAAAGCCATCGACCTGGATTCCACCTTTACCCTGGCTTATGCGAGAAAAGCAACGCTGTTAGCGGAGGAAAATTTAGTGTCGGCTTATAATAAAAACCGGTATGAACGTGCCTATAATGCGGCTCAAAAAGCATTGAAACTAAACCCGGATTTACCGGAAGCCTACGTGGCCATGGGAGTCGTCTACTTATTCGGATCTCATGATTATCATTCAGCCCTAAGATATCTCAAACAAGCCTATGCCAAAATGCCGAATAACGCTGGTGTGCTGGAAGCCGTCAGTGAGGCAATGAAATATCTGGGGCAATGGGACCAGGCGAAAACAGAACTGGAGCGAGCTACCATTCTGGATCCCCACAACAGCCTCTATTTAGACAGACTGGGCGAAGTGTACGCCCATCTTCGATTATACAACAAAGCCGAAGATGCTTTCCAGCAAGGGCTATCGGTCAATCCGCAAGACAATATCTTAAAAATATTTTATTACATTCCCACTCTGATGATGGAGGGCAAGCTGGATAGTGCCGGGGGGATGTTGATGCGCATGGCACGGAGGTTAAAAGAACGTAAACTTTCTCTCTTATGGAGTAATCGTGTATACGCCAGATTAGGGTATGTATATACTTATGAACGGAATTTTGACAAAGCCCGGTTAGCCTTTTCCACCCTGAAACCCACGCCTAATACAAACCTTGGCGGTCTTGTTTCCTCTGGTTTCATTGTCGATCCATCCATAAACCTGGTCCGGCTGGATCTGGAACGGGGTGCCAGGAACCAGGCCCGGCTCCAGGCCCGCATAGCTCGTGACAGCCTGAACCATTACTGGGGGCAGTATGTGGATCGTCAGGACTATTCAGGAGCAGACTATTATGTCGGCCTGGCTTGGGTCAAGGCCGGGCTTGGAGATAAGCAGGGGGCAGTCCGGGCCGCGCAGAAAGCTATACAAATCATGCCGGTTTCCAGAGACGCATTGTACGGTCCCTGGTATGTAGAGGCGCTGGCTGAGATTTATACTCAAACAGGGTATTCGGATCAGGCCATTGCCACACTCAAACAACTCATGGAAATGCAAGCCGGAGGTATGGCCTGTTCCCCGACCGAACTCCGGCAAGACCCAGTCTGGGACCCGCTGCGGAAAGAACCGGCGTTTCAGTCACTGCTTAAAAAATACCCGTGAAAACAGGGATAATTTTGAATTATGTCCGCCTCGGCGGATTGAATTGAATAATGCGGACCAGGGACAACAACCAACAGACTACAGACTACTGACTACTGACTACAGACTACAGACTACAGACTACTGACTACAGACTACTGACTACAGACTACTGACTACTGACTACTGACTACTGACTACTGACTACTGACTACTGACTACTGACAATCAATGTTAACACCCTAACACGTTAACACCTCAACACGTTTACATGAACCTGAAAAAACTCATATCCGAACTCAAACGGCGTAACGTCTTCAAAGTGGCTATGGCTTATGCTATTGCCGGATGGCTGATTATCCAGATTGTCAGTTCGGTATTTCCCATTTTCAAATTTCCGGCGTGGACGTCACAGTTTGTAATCATGCTGGTAGTCATCGGCTTTCCAATATCCCTTATAATCGCATGGGCCTTTGAATTGACTCCCGAAGGCGTTAAGAAAACCGGCGAAGTCGATAAAGCCGAATCCATAACACCTTCTACGGGGAAAAAACTCAATAAGCTGATTATCGGCGTACTATCCGTCGCAGTGATTTTCCTTTTAATCGATCGCTTTTTCTTCGTATCAACCGGTGAAAGCACGGCCATAACGGCCCAATCAGCTGCTATAACGGATAAATCCATTGCCGTACTTCCTTTTGCCGATTTTAGTCCTAAGGGCGATCAGGGTTGGTTTGCGGACGGACTGACCGAGGAAATATTAAATGACCTGGTCAAGACACCCGACCTTCAAGTAGCCTCACGTACGGCCTCGTTTGCGTATAAAGGCAAAAATGATGACGTCACGGATATAGCCAAAAACCTGGGGGTGGCTTATATCCTGGAAGGTTCGGTTCGCAAAGCCGGTGAGGAAGTCAGGGTTACGGTACAATTGATCCAGGCTTCGGACGGAATTCATTTATGGTCGCAATCCTACGACGGGGTTGAAAAAGATATCTTTAAGATACAGGAAGACATTGCCATCAAAATCGCCAATGCCCTTAAAACGGCCATGAAACCCGGGGCATTGAAAAAAATGGTTCAGGCCGGCACCACGTCCGTGGAAGCGTATAATGAGTATCTTAAAGGCCTTTCTTTGTCGCATGATGATCCATTAAAATCTTACCATCATTTTGAAAAAGCAAGAACGATAGACCCGGATTTTTCGGAAGCCAGTTACCATGCTGCTTTATTCTGGGCAGGTCAGCTACAGACTACACGATTGGTCTCCGGACTAACGGATAAAAGTTACTCGGAGCAAATAGCGCTGTTTAACGAGCGCATTAAACAGGCTATTGCCCACGCCAATCCGGTGGATAAATTAAAATATCAGTCGTCTCAGGCATTCCTCAATCTGCAGTTTGGGAAATCTCTGGTTTTGATAATGCAATATGACAACCAACGCCCCAATGATATTTCATCATTAGCTTTTACGGCAGAAAATCTGGCTTACCTTGGTAAATATGCAGAAGCATACAAATACGTACAAAAAATAGAAACGGTCGCACTGAATAACTCCACGGATTATTCCAATGTCGAAAGCTACTATTATACTACCAAACATTATGACGAAGCGGTTGAATTCGGAAGAAAAGCGTTAACAAAATTTCCGTATAACCCTGGTCTGCTTTACGAGGTACACCGTGAATTACTTTGGGACGGTCGTTATGATGAAGCACGGCCACTCGTAGAGCGGATAGCTGCCAGTGACGATTCAACCATTGTTAGAAACATGCCACTGGTACGTATCAGACAAGCCTGTGCCGATGGAAATGTGCAGAAAGCCAATCAGATTTATAACACCAAATTGGCCCGGGATAAAGAAAGTATTTCGGTAAAATGGCTGGCTTTGATGTTGTTAAATCGGAAACAGGAAGCCTATGATTTACTTAAACCCATATACGACCATGACCAGCTCTATTCATTAAGCAGCTGGCTAATTTACCCCTATTTCGATGCCACCCAGTTTCCCAAACTCCAGCAAATCCTGGACCGGGAAGGGGGCCAAAGGGGGAAACCGGTTCCCATTCCATTTGGTTGTAAAAAGGAGTAGCCATGCATTACTCACTTAAACAACTGAGACGACTGTTCCTGGTCAAAGTAGCCGTTATTTTTACCATCGCTACCTTTTTGATCAACCAGGGTGTGGAAGCATTAGTAATTGCCCAATGGGCCCCTGTCTGGTCATTGCGTTTTACCCTGATTACAACGGTTATCACATTCCCGTTTGTGATGTATATCGCATGGGTGATCGTGAATAAAAAAAAGGAAAAAGAAGAGAGCTACGAAGACCGGGTACTGAACCTTTGGCTGCTCATTCTCTCCGTGCTATTGCTACTATTTGCCATTTTTGAGCAACTCTTCATGCGGTGAATTGCCGCCGATATACCTCACCACAAATCCCTCTTCATATGCATGGGGAGAGACTTTAAAGGCAATGGTCAAAATTCCGGAACAAGAACTAACTGTCCTCTCCTCAGGATGATTCGCCCAACCGGGCAAAGGTGTTCTATAAAGACAGGATGTTTTTGCCCGATATTATACCTGATGACTTTCAGGGTAAAATGACCTTTATGCGTATAATTTCCCATCTTTTGCACAATTTCTCCTATCCCTCGTCTCCTCCGAATAGTACTTTAATACATGAAATATGATGTGAATCTTCACATGTGATTTCGAACTAATGACAACCAGGGGAATTAGTAACCAGGGGAATAAAATGAAAAAACTAACTGCAATTATAACTATGACTTTCTTTGTCATAGTATCTGTCATTGTCAATGTACAGGCCCAAACGAACCCGGGTCAAAAAAACGATAATGGAAATGGAGCTATTTCGCCCACCGATTTCTATTCAAGTTTGTTTGTTCCTGAGAGCAGCAATAATTCGAAAGCGCCAATGAAGAAATGGCTTGATAAGACTGCGACTTATAAAATGGGTAAAGTTAATTTTACCAAATCAATAACTTATCCACAAAAAGCCATTAGCAAAGGCATTCAAGGTCTCGTTAAAGTATTCTTTATTGTAGAACCTGATGGACAGGCTTCACATATAAAAATCCTGAAATCTCTGAATTTTGAATGTGATCAAGCTGTTATCAAAGCTATCCACAATACCAGATTTAATCCGGGAACAACCACCAATGGGCAGTCTGTAAGAGTTCACTGCATATTGCCCGTTTATTTCAAGCTAAACAACGGTCATTCATGAACATTATGGTCAAGTTGCCGTTCCTTTTAGCATAACTGGTGTGATAGGGGGTTTCAAAAACTAAACACCCCGTTCTCGTAGTGAGGGCGGGGTGGTGTTTTATTCGATAGGTTAACAGCACTAACCAACAGTTAATCTGCGGACTGATTGGCGTGAATCAATCTTTATGAATTGCCATCTTTTTTTTCTTTTCCCTTCCGGGAAAATATGGTCTCTATTGTGCAGATATTCTTACAGGGTGAATAAATCTACCTGAATAGTCTCATCCCTTCTTACGTCAGCTTTTATAATCAACTCAGACTCTCCCCGGGATATCATCCACCTCTCCAGAGCCTGTTCAACCAGAGTTTTGTGTTTTCCCTTTAGTAAACTTGTACTGTGTGCTGGCTGATCTGATTGTCGCTGCCAGTTTCATTCTGACTACCTTATTAGGAACAACCATTACGCTACCCATGACAAGCGGAATCACTTTGACCGTTCTCCTGATGCTTCCACTGGGCATCCGAATAATTTGCAAAGAAGCGCATTCTTTAATTCCCCCGGCCTTTGGCATGAATGTCTTCACGATAATAGAGTCTGCACAGCCCTGATGCTAAGCATGATGATCGACAGGAGGTCGACTTAAAGGTGTTACAGGGGCCCCCGACAACCTGCAGAGATTACTGAATGAAGAATTAAATAAATACGGGTAAAAACGAACTACTTTACTCGACATTGCGCAGAATTTCCCATCTTTTGCACGATTTTTCCTATCTCTCCGCCTCCTCCGAACAGTACTTTATATCACATATGAAATATGATGTGAATGTTCACATGTATTTTCGAATTAGTAACCAGGGGAATAAATGACCAGAGGATTAAAATGAAAAAACTAACTGCTGCTATAACTATGACTTTTCTTGTCGTATTGTCTGTCATTGTCAATGCGCAGGCCCAGTCTGAAAAACCATATACCGAAGGAACTGTTTGGAGCGTCCAGTATGTACAAACCAAATCCGGTATGGGTGAAACCTATCTCAAAGATCTCAGTGAGAACTGGGTAAAAGTTGTAAAAGAAGCCCAGAAAGAGGGGCTTATTATGAGTTATAAAGTGCTATCGGCTCAGCCATCTGCCAAGACAGACTGGGATTTGATGCTTCTCATCCAATTCAAGAATTATGCCGATCTGGATGGCCTTTCCGATAAGATGGATGCCATTGCGAAAAAAGTCATTGGAAACCAGGATAAACAGCATAAAGACGCCATCAACCGAAATGACATGCGCACCCTTTTAGGCGGTAAGCTGGCTCAGGAGCTGATATTTAAATAAGAATCCCATTCTTACAATGATCCAAAATATTGGGGGGTTGACGGGTACATGCATATGCTGATAACACCCACAAAACACACTGCCTATCTTATGTGATCAGTGAAAATTTGCCCGTCACCCCCATTTTTTTCCGATTTTTGATAATATGTTTGCGCTTCAAAAGATACATTTTGACTTAATTGAGTACGTATGAAAAGCAGCAAACATCCTACAGGTGAAAATCCGGGAAAATGAAAGGAATATCTCTTCCAGTTTGTGTCGATTTTCCTTGCCATTGTCCGCGCTGGCTCAATTCCCCAAGCCCCCTTTTCAAAGGGGGAAATCACACTGGATGCTGTTATGCGGACAGGTCCCCGTATGGCTGTCGCCTCGATTTGTAAGGGCAACTTGCGACCACAACTGCTACTATCGGGTCCGTTTGCGTACGAGATCCTTCTTCGGTCCGGTACCGGACCTCATTAGGATGACATCTTTGTGTTTGGGATCCGGATAAGAAAATCGAAGCCCTGAAGAATATGCCAGTTGATTCGGCCCCGATAAAACTCCATATTCATTCATATTATTTGACCTGGCTATAGCGATCATTCACCCCAAAGCGGGCTTAAACATAATTTCTCTCAATAAATGAAATATCGGCTCCACCTGCTGTTTTCAGCACTGATTATCTGTTTGGCTATTCAACAGACACATGCACAGTCTGCCCTGCCCATGGCCCGCAATATCCAAAAGACATACGTTAACGGGACCCGCTCCATGAATGGAACTCCCGGCAAAAATTATTGGCAGAACAGCGCCGACTATAAGATTCACGTGACATTCTCGCCGGAGACGCGGCTGCTTTCAGGAACCGAAGAAATCACGTACAGCAACAACAGTCCGGACACCCTGCATGAGATCTGGTTCAAGCTGTACCCGAATATGTACAAAAAAGGTTCTCAGCGCGACCAGGACATCAAACCGTCGGATGTAAGCCAGGGAGTGGAAATTGAGTCGCTGGCGATCAATGGGGTTCCACATGATGCCGGAACAGCACGGATTCATGGGACGAATATGGTGATCGGCATTAATCCACTTGCGCCGGGCAAAAAGATCCGGTTTGCGATCTCTTTCTCGTATGTGCTGAACAAAACCTCTCACATCCGAACCGGCGAAGTGGACAAGGGTTCGTACTTCATCGCTTACTTCTACCCTTGCATTGCCGTGTATGATGATGTGCATGGCTGGAACAAAATCCCTTATACCGGGCTCCAGGAGTTTTACAATGATTTCGACAATTTCGATGTAAAAATCACGGTTCCTGATCATTACGTTGTGTGGGCCACAGGCACCTTACAGAACAGCGATAGTGTATTGGCCTCCAAGTACGTACAACGCATCAATCAGGCTGAGGCTAGCAACGGCATTACCACGATAATTGACAGCACCGATCTTGCCAACGGTCATATTACGACGCAAAATCCTGCCAACACGTGGCACTTCCGGGCGAATGATGTTACCGAGTTCGTATTCGCCACCAGCAACCATTACGTATGGGAATCATCGAGCCTGGTTGTCGATCCCAAAACGGGCCGCAGAACCCGCGTGGATGCCGCTTTCAACCCCAAGCACAAGGACTATTACAAAGTCATTGATTATGCCCGGAAGACGGTAAAAGCAATGAGTTATACCTTCCCCAAATGGCCCTATCCTTACCCGCACGAAACGATCTTCGACGGTCTGGATCAAATGGAATACCCGATGATGGTAAACGACAATCCTCTTAATGATAAGGCACAGGAGATCGAACTGACCGATCACGAGATCTTTCACACCATGTTCCCCTTCTACATGGGCACCAATGAGACCCGCTACGCGTGGATGGATGAGGGGTGGGCAACCATGGGCGAATGGGTCATATCCCCTATCATTGATTCTACCGTAGTAGACGGCTACGGTATGAACCCCTATGATATGGATGCCGGGAATGAGAACGATTTACCGATCATGACTCAAAGCACACAGGAAAATGGCGCCGACTACTTCCTCAATTCGTATCCCAAACCGGCTCTGGGCTATTTCTATGTGAGAGATATGCTTGGCGATAAACTGTTTACCAAGGCACTGCATCATTATATCAGGGTGTGGCATGGGAAGCACCCTATCCCCTACGACTTTTTCTACAGCATGAATAAGGGATCGGGCAAGAACCTCAACTGGTTCTGGAAACGCTGGTTTTTCGACAAGGGCTATCCCGACCTTGCCATTTCCAAGGTGCATAAAAGGGGAAACAAGTACTCGGTAACCATTGATTCAAAAGGAACCAAACCCGTTCCGGTTGATCTGACGATTACCTATGCGGATCAGTCTGTTCAGAAAATTCATCGCAGTATCGCCTGCTGGGAAAAAGGGAATAAAACGACGACTGTTTCTTTCAAATCAGGCAAAAAAGTACAGAGCATCATCCTGGGCGGGACCTATGACGCCGATTCCAACCCGTCCAATAATACCTATTACATGAAGTGATCATCTGTCTAAAAAACGTTTTCTATATGTGAAACCATCATTGCCCCTCGATCAGGGTCGGTTCCGAAGGAATCCCTATGGAGAATAACGGTATGATAGGCAAGTTAACCAGAGGTCAGGATAAGATTTGGTATTGTGATCCTTCGAAATAACTCAATTGGGTTGAATCCCCCTTCGCCAAGTGGCAAACAACTCTAAAAACTCACCTTACTATAAATCGGAATTGAAAATCCTTTTCTTTCTTCTATCCGCCACGGCGGATTTCTTACCCAGACCTGAAGTTGGGATAGATTCAAGAATACTGAAGTATATTTTTCTCAAATGATTTTTTTTATGAACAGGCTGGTTTTATCCTGCGTGCCATATGACTTGCTTTTCCCGGGAAATATGCTAAACTGTTTCAGGCCATTAACTAATCACGAGCTATGAACGCTACTGAAACTAATCAAGGGATACTCGTCGATAATCTGTGCAAGTCGTTTGGGGGCAACCAGGTACTTGATCACATTACCCTGCAACTCGATCGCGGTAACACATACGGTTTGGTGGGGAATAACGGTGCCGGCAAGTCCACGCTCATCAATTTATTATGCGATCTTCTGAAATCAGATTCCGGTACTATCCGGTTGTTGGGCAAATCTTATTCTGAACACGAATATGCTATAAAAAAACAGTTAGGGGTACTGACCGAGGACGTTCCCTTGCAGGAATCACTGACTGCCTATGATTATTTGAGATTCGTTGGGATGCTCTACGGTCTGGACAGCACGGATCTCCGCCAACGTATTGATTCTTTATTTGAATATTTCTTTGATGATCCGGATGATCTGCAGAAACGATGCGGAGACTATTCTACAGGGATGCAGAAGAAACTGGGCGTTATTGCTGCCGTACTCCATAAACCCGACCTGCTTCTGCTGGATGAGCCTTTTTCCGGTCTGGATCCCTCATCCAGCCGTCAGATGATTGATTTTCTGAAGGCCTATGGAAACGAACAAAGGATCGTCCTTGTCTCCTCCCATAATCTCACCTATCTGCAGGAGGTCATATCGTCTGTTTTGGTTCTCCACGATCAAGAAATACTTTTCCAGGGGACACTCGAAGACTTTACGGATAACGGGGAGAACCTCATGGAGCAAAAACTGTTCAACATGCTGAGTGGCAAACAAAAAAATCTGAACCAATTGAGTTGGTTGATGGACAGATGAGATGGGAAAACTGATTGCATTCATTGCCGGGAAACGAATCAGGACGCTTTTTTTCAGCGACAAAGAACCGTTGTCGCTGATCTCCCGCTATTTTCTCGTACTAATAGGGGTGATTTACGGACTGCTGTTCGCCTTTATGATCAGCAAAAATGCCGGGCACGTATCGGGGGATAGATTACTCCGGTTATCAACGTTTTCTGTCCTGATCTTTCTCAGCTTTGTCCTGACAATAAAAAACTACATTCCCAACTTCCGTCCCGTCACCCTTGTCATATCCCCATTTTACCCGGTTTCTCCTCTCAAAAGGGCAATAATTCATTCCTTAACTGATCTGTTCGTTCCCACTACTATCAGCCTGACGCTTTTTCTGGCGATATTTCTTCCATTTTCCGGCATCTTTTCGATTTTTGATACCGTTTTTATCGTTTTTTGGTTGCTAACGCTCATTTATTCAGAACGCAGCTTTAGGTTGATCATCGAATCCGCTATAAGGTCGTTCATCTGGTTCTGATAATCGCTGAAGCATCAGGATTGGTGCTTAGCCTTTGGTTCCTCTGGAACGACAATCTCCCGGGTTCTGATTTGATGATATCAGAAATTTCATTCTTCCTGATCGTGACCCTGGTTCAATCTGTTATGCTGGAAGGCCATATCGTTGAAAATGCAGCGTCTACCCGAACCGTACGCTCTGTAAAAGGCGACCGGTCGTGGTTCCTCCGGTTATGCATATCATTATTTATCAGGAACTCCAAGTCTCGTACGGTTTTCTTTGTGGATATAGGGGCAAAGCTTTTATTCGCTTTTATCATATACAGTGATGCACATAGTGGATCCAAACCTGATGAATTCCTGAACTTTTACCGTTTTCTCATACTGGCACCGGCCATGCTTTTCTCCCAGATTTTCAACAATACATTCGGCTATTTCCCGATAACATGGCTAAACACCCAACTCTTCAGTACGAAACCGGCCAATTCGAGACTTTTTTATCTACTACTGATGATGACCCCTGTTTTGGCAGATTTCATCTTCAGCTCCATACTCTGTTGGTTTTTGGGTTGGTTCACTCTTCCAATGGTACTGTACTACTTTGCTGTACTCTTTGTTTGTATGCCTCTTGGCTATTTTGTTTCGTCGCGGTATCCCAAGCTGGTCAACAAGGCGGTACCAATCGGCCGGATTGGCGGCAACACTAATTCGGCATATTCATTCGGCATGCTGCTTGTATACGTTCTTATGGCTCTCCCTGTCTATTTCCATCTCCCGTGGATCTTTTTGATAACAACCCTGTGTGCCTGGCTTGTATGGCGAAAACTGCCGGATCTGGAAACGCGGTATCGAAGCAAGGTGTACCAGACCGTTTTTTAGAAAAAACAGTCCGGATTCACTCGTCTTTCAGACTTCCCATGCTTGTTTTTATAAGCCCCATTTCTCTCCAGGATCAATTCATGTTCAAAATCAGAAATGACAAAACACGACTTGACAACAGGTTGATTTATTACTAATTAGCGTGAGATAAAATGATGTGTGTATTTTTGATCAATGACTTTTGGGATTAAGAATCTTTCTTTGTTACGGATGAACCACCCCGTTTTTAGATGGGAACCTAATTTATTTATTGGCAGAAAAATACAGACGTATTTATCTTAATTAATCATTAATTTTGCTCGGATTGTAATACACCTTGATTTAAATGCAAAAAAATCGGGAATGACGAGTAGAGGTAAACTGACAACATGAGATGGGCTAGTGTGTTTTGTGGGTCATCCAGTATACATACTCGTTATATTCCCAATTTTTTGCATTTTTTTACTGGTTCCTTCTGTTACGCCCCTCTTTTTTGTGCATGAGTTCAGCGTGTAACATTATTAAGCGACACAGTCATCCTGGTTGGGCCGTTATTCATTCAAACCCCTGAAATATTCCTTTTTTTGATCATTGAAATTCTTTATCTACCGGCCTTGACTTCAAATAGGCCCACAACGCATCGATTTCACGATCGGTCATCTGTTTCGTCGCATTCCACGGCATGAAGGGGTTGATTCTGCTGCCATCCGGACGT
This sequence comes from Balneolales bacterium, assembly GCA_035266485.1. Taxonomy (GTDB): domain Bacteria; phylum Bacteroidota; class Rhodothermia; order Balneolales; family DATFMH01; genus DATFNI01. Next base: position 4,173 of record DATFNI010000083.1, on the reverse strand, counting down.
TCACCTGTCCGCAAGGCATGCTCAAAATCATCAAATCCCCATTTCCCGATGCCCTTAACGGGATCCATGGAAATATTGGCAGCTTGCGGATAATTGGGCGGTGTCCCGGGAATATGTCCGCCTTGAAAGTTTGCTCCATGACAGCCAATACACCCGCCAGTCTTAGCAAGATAGTCTCCGTAAGCCACTAGATCTCGCGTATCAACGACGGAGTTGCCCACCGCTTGATGATTAATAACAAGTACCGGAAATTTTGGCAGTTTACCCATCGTATATAAAACCCGCCCCATGGTACTTAACTCCGTTTTGGGAACGGTCCGGTCAACCGGCGGCACCTGTCTGAGATACGCGATCATATCGGCAATGTCCGAATTTGAGAGATAGGTAAATTCCTCACTCGGCATGAAAATCAGAGGATGTCCGTGTTTGTTTATGCCGTCACGAATAGCCAGGTCCCAATCGGCGGCGGTAAAATTCTTTACGACACTTCCAGTTCCCGTAGTAATATTGGGACCGGCAAAGACACCAATTGCCGGATCATTCACTACTACCTTGCCTCCCAAATCCTCTCCGTGACAATCCGTACACTTGGAAAGTACAAGAGCCACATGGCGGCCATGCATGATGCTTGCACTGTCAGATGGGATGCTCAGATTCCTGTTTTTAAATGTATACGTACGATTCAACTGATGCCCGACAAATACATACGCCCCACCGACAAAGAGAAGAATCAGCAATACAATTACAAGCAGTGAAGAAAGCGCCCACCACAGTATTTTACGCATAATTTTCCATGGAAATGTTGTAAAACCATTAATCCCATTTGCAAGAACCCATGATTTTCTCATGGAACCGGAGTGTCAGCAGCATTACGACTGATCAGAAAGAATATAACGTGACGCAATCAATAACTTATCATTAAATGATTCTCATCAAACGGAATCACCATAACGTTGCTGTTACTTTTTGATGATCGATGAACGGAAGGTCAGTTTAAAGAAGACTTTGAAAAACCTGGAATTTTTTCAAGATCAAAGCCTGAGCCCCATCGAGACCGCAGCATCCCGAAAGCGTTCGGGATTCGAGGATCTCGGAGTGGCGAAAATGCAGATATTGGGCAAAAGAACGGTTTTACAAAGCCTTCTCGTGCATGGAATATGGAAATCAACAATAGGAGACTCTGCAAAGCCATCCAATACACATATGCGTGTATTATCATAATAATTACAATACAATAATTACATTATTATCTATTGTAATTATTATATATCCTTTTCAATACATAATTTTAAAAACTTATACAATAAAATGTACAGATAATAAATCTACAAATAAGAAGATGTATAAATATTACATTTACAAATTCTAATATTATATCTGATCTTTTGACAGAATGAATCGGCTACTACATTTAACATTCTTAATAGTTTTCTCCATCGGGATAAGGTATATTAGCTACACGTCTAACGACTATTTTTGGGGAAAACTTAAATATAATGGGTAAAATTACCGAGAGGTTGTTAGGAGAACTTATTAATTTTACGTGATTCCGCTTATTGATTTCGTTGAATCAAACAACCTATCCTTTAAAGGATACTTATATTTCTTTTTGGGGTTAGACAAGGGGTTATGAATACAAAACTTACATTAAAGCCGGGGCAACGGGGAACCAAGAAGCTCCTGAAAAAATATGGCAATCGACTCGTTTGTGTCAGATATCGTTATGATGAGGAAAAAAAACTACGGTATAAAACCGTAGAACTGATCGTGGATGTCACCGAATGGGAGCCAAAGGAAGAGATTGCCAACAACGGAACTATTCATCCGGAAATTGAGGAATTCAAGATACCTGAAAAAAAGCAGTCTATAGACAAAAATTAATTACTGTACCTAACCCTGTTTATGCGACAGGGTTACCTATCTCGTGCTTTTTACATCCACATACATGTCCTTCATATCGTGGTTTTACACGAAGATGATCACCTTATCTATGGAAGCGCTATCATAAGCAAAAATAGTGCATAGCTTAACAAAAGCTGTTGGGGGCAATTGGCTTACATTACTCGTGAAAGCTAGCATTCATCTCGCATAGCGGGATAAACTGAATCAGCTCACGAAACCCATACGCAACCTATTACCCAAAAAATAACTTAGTAATCGATTCACGTCATTTGTCACCCGAGCTTTCCTTTAGTCCTATCTCCGGGCAAATGACTCATTTCTGATTTTTCAATCTGTAAATATTAAGCATATGTCTAATGCACAACAAATTAAGCAACTCATAGACAAACGTGCAGAAGCCCGCATGGGTGGCGGTGAACGTCGCATTGATGCCCAGCACTCCAAAGGAAAACTGACGGCTCGCGAACGCATAAATCTGCTACTTGATGATGGAAGTTTCGAAGAATATGACATGTTTGTTACGCACCGATGCACCAATTTTGGATTGGAGAACAAAAAGTTTCTCACTGATGGTGTTGTCACCGGGCGTGGAACCGTAGACGGTCGACTTATCTACGTCTTTTCTCAGGATTTCACCATTTTTGGCGGATCTTTGTCTGAAACATTTGCCCAGAAGATCGTCAAAATCATGGATCAGGCAATAAAAGTAGGAGCTCCGGTTATCGGCTTTAATGATAGCGGAGGTGCGCGTATCCAGGAGGGCGTAACGAGTCTGGCCGGATACGCAGACATCTTTGAACGAAACATCCTCGCATCCGGTGTAGTCCCTCAAATTTCGGCTATTTTCGGGCCGTGTGCGGGTGGTGCCGTCTATTCACCTGCCCTGACGGACTTTACGATAATGACCGACAAAACCAGTTACATGTTCGTTACCGGACCGAAAGTTGCAAAAACGGTTACCGGTGAGGATATCGATGAAGAGGAACTGGGCGGGGCAACCGTTCACGCCACGAAATCGGGGGTAACACAGTTTGTTGCCCAAAACGAAGAAGAAGGGATCTTATTGATCCGCAAACTGTTGAGTTATCTTCCCCAAAACAATCTGGAAGATCCGCCCGTCGTAAAATGCAACGATCCGATCGACCGGATTGATGATACACTCAATGAAATCGTACCGGAAAACCCGAATGTACCCTACGATGTGAAGGATGTGATTCATGCCATTGTGGATGAGGGAGAATTCCTGGAGGTACATCGCCGGTTCTCACGCAACATCGTTATCGGATTTGCACGCTTCAATGGCATGCCGGTTGGCATAATTGCCAATCAACCGAAGTTTCTGGCAGGTGTCCTTGATATTGATGGGTCTCGAAAAGCTGCCAGGTTTGTGCGTTTTTGTGATGCCTTCAACATCCCGCTTGTCACCCTGGTGGATGTACCGGGATTTTTACCCGGAAGTGCCCAGGAATATGGAGGCATCATTATACATGGGGCCAAACTGCTCTTTGCCTTCGGGGAGGCTACGGTTCCAAAAGTCACCGTTATTTTGCGTAAAGCCTATGGCGGCGCATATGATGTGATGAGTTCCAAGCACCTGCGCGGAGACGTCAACTACGCATGGCCATCGGCTGAAATTGCAGTTATGGGGCCAAAGGGTGCTATGGAAGTTCTCTATGCAAAAGAACTCGCTGAAAAGACACCGGAAGCTGCCGCTCAGTTTCTCGCTGAAAAAGAGAAGGAATACCGGGATATGTTTGCAAATCCCTATATAGCAGCTCAATACGGTTATATCGATGACATCATTGAACCGCGCTATACCCGTTTCCGCATAATCCGGGCTCTTCAGACGCTGGCCACAAAAAAATTGGTCAACCCACCCAAAAAACACAGTAACATACCACTCTAAGTACTTAAAAAATGTTATTACAATTCAATCTCAACCTCATAAAAGGTGAGGATATAGAGTTGATGCTCGTTGGTATGGGAGTTGTTTTTTCAGTATTGACCCTATTATATGCTGTGTTTGGTAACCTCCCAAAAATATTGAAGCTAAAGTTAACCAAAGGCAAAAGAAATCAGGCGGCCGCGAATGAGACGGAGGGCCATCACGGGAAACAACTCACAGGCGAAATTAACGCAGCCATCAGCATGGCTTTGTATATCTATCTCGAAGAACAACACGATGAAGAAGACCTGGTTCTGACCCAGGAAAAGGTATCACGTATCTACTCGCCATGGAGCTCCAAAATCTATGGCGTCATACAATTTGAG
>DATFNI010000082.1:0-18409 GCA_035266485.1 Balneolales bacterium | reverse complement strand
ACAAAATCGGCCCCTTCATCAAAGAAGTGCTTCATTTTTTCGTCAAAGAAACGAACAGCGGCAGGCTTTTTGAAGTCGATAACACCGCACCATGTTCCCGCGTTGTCCCTGCCCCTCTGGTACATATCCGTGCTCGAACTCTTGTTATGCCATGTATCCTTATCCAAAAATATCCTTGAGAAATACCCTCGTTTTTTGAAGGCATCGTAGGCTTTCTCGTTACCGGTTTTTAAAATGACATTCCATATCCAAAACCCACCCTTTATGTCATTCCTCTGCATAAAGTCCCACATTTTCTCTCTGTTGGGATAGGCGACCGTATCCGCTACAAAATCAATATATTTTTCCGGTCCCCTCCCTGAATCTGCGAAACTCCAAAACCAGGAATCTATCCAGTAGGCATCGATCGGATAATCATGTTTTTGTATGTCCGTGATACGTTTTATGGTTTCTGCCTGGTTCGTGTAACCACCATATAAAACTCCGAAGGCCCAGGAGGGAGGAATGATGACGTTGGGTTGCAGGGTCGGCGGATCCGGATGTATAAACCTGCTCTGTGCATTGCTGGATATGCTAATGAGGCTTACAAGACAACTGATCAGGAATATGATAAAAGATCGCATGTTCTGACTTTATGAGATATAAATGACTTTGGGAATAGCGGACTACTGTTGAAACATCAGAATATCGTTCTGAAAATGTTTCATTGCATGTTTTCTGATTTCTGATTCAAGTAGTTCACAATCATGCCGGCAACCTGAAACTGTGTTTGGGGTTTCAGGTGGATGCCATCGGTTGTTTTTTGACCAAAATCATTTTTCAATACATCATAGGTATCCAGAAAATCGCAATGATTTTTTTTCGCTATTCTTTCAAAAAACCTGTTATTCTCTTTAACTCTGCCTTCTCCGCCACCATATTTTTCTTTATTGGTAATTTTTTGTTCGTCCATCGGTGGGGCTGACAGGACACAAATCTCAGGGACTTTCAAATCTTTGCTGCTGAAGAACTGCTTTATCCTCTCAAGCAAGATGTTCATATTTCGGGATACTTCCTTTTGCCTGTTGCGGAAGACACGTTTGGCATCATTGGTACCAAGACCGATAAAGATGTAGTCAGGTGCCTTACCCTTGGCACAGGCAGCATCAAGATAATCATCCAGGTTCCTGAGTGTGTTCAGCTTTTTGTTATCAAGGTTGTCAAACCCGATGGTATTACCCGCTATGGATTTATTAATAATTGTGGAATAAGGAAGTAGCTTCTTCAGCTGATCCGGCCAGCCAAATTTAAAAGCGCCATTTGAGTCGCCAATGGTCAGGATCTTCAATTTTAGCCTGTTAACCGTCCCATCAACCGGTGTTAAAGCGAGGACCTGGTTGCTCAACATTTCATGAGTGCCCTCAAATATGGTCAATGACAGGTGGGGCAGTTTTCGATAGAGGTACACTTTACGACCGCCTATTGTCAATGCCGTATCGGGTGATGGGTTTATTTCGCTGGTCACGAGTGATAGCATCAAGCTGTCCGACAGAAGCTCATCCTTACGTTGCGGATACATCTGCTTCGCCAGGTGATTAAAGAATTTCAACGATTGTGTTATGGGTACCGATCCGGTATATCCATCATGAATACCTTCGTAAATATTCAGAGTGGCCCCCTTTCTTTTTTGGGGATCAAAATTCATGAAGATGGGTGATCTCTTTACCGCATCGGCGGCATCGAACCCATGCCCGTTTGTAGTAACGCCCTCAAGATCCTTCGCATATTTTAGTCCCCTTCCTTTACATTGCCAATACCAGTTGACAAGATTAGATATCGAAGCCCACGCGTTAAAGCTTTTTACCGGGTAATTGAGCTTCATAAAGCATAATAACGTGGCATAACCGCCGCCGGAAACCCCAATGATATGCACTTCTGTGGTATCTACATTTGCATGCCGTACCGCATAATGGATGGCATCTTCGATGTCTGAAAGGACGAGCTTACTACCGCATGCCTGGGGTCTTTTGTTAGGTCCGCGGAAGTTCGGGTGTATATAGTTCCAGCCTCGAAGTAACACTTCTTTTGCTAACGGATCCTGCTGGTTGTAATCACCGCTCCATGTGTGAAGGGATACAATTAACGGCTGAGCTTTCTTCTTCTGAGTCGCATAAAACCGCGCTTTCTGCATCGAACCATCGGCTGTGGACCGAATGTTGATGACCTTGAAACTGGCCGGCCAGTTTTTATTAATCGTATTATCCCATTTTGTTTTTGCACTTTGCGCAAATGCTGTGATAGAAATAGCGAGGGCTGCCGTTAATAAAAATAATTTCTTTGTCATTTTGTGTAATTATTTATCCATTCAGGGAGAGTGACTGTAGGTGTTGGCAATGCCGTTTTGTCGAACATTCAGAGACGTTAAAGCGCGTGAACTATTTCAGGTGATATGAATTTTAAAAAACAGAGGGCCTACCAGTCGTGCTGCATGATAGGCCCTCCACTTTTTATTCCATTATTCCCAGATTACCAGTTGGGGTTTTGCGTTAACTTACCGTTAGACAAATCAATCTGGTTTTGTGGGATTGGATAAAAGACATTCTTCGGAAATGTCCAGCCTCTGGGACCTAAAACCGTCTTTGCCTGTCCTGTGCGGATCAAATCAAAGTACCGGTCGTTTTCAAAAGCCAGTTCAAATCGACGTTCATCCCAGATCTTCTGCAAGGTCAGATCAGACGGTGCCAATGGCGGTTCACCGGCCCGGACTCTTACTTTATTGATAGAGACGGCAGCTCCGGCTTTATCACCGAGTCTGAATTTAGCTTCGGCATCGATCAGCAGCAGGTCTGAATATCTGTACAGGCGTTCGTTTTGCTCAACCATATGTATCCAACCGCCGCCTTTGATATTCGTCTGTTCATTTTTGGGGATATACACTTTATAGTTATACCGCGGTGTACCCGTGATACCTTCCAGAGACGATGCTCCGTCGACAACCAAACCATCAACCAGGGTATCACCCTTAAATATCACCGAGTATTTATAACGCAAATCATGTTGATCCTGGTAACGTTTTTTCCAGGCGGCTACCAGGTTATCACTCGGCACACTATAACCAAAACCACCGTCGCGCCCTGCTTTTATCCAGGTATTCAATACATAAGGTGATCTATTGACAGCGCTGACGGTGGTCGAGGATCCGTTTTGAACTTCGAATATGGATTCGTCACAGTTTTCATATTGCAAACGGAAGAGGTAAAAGAAGCTGGAATCGCCCCGGGCTGTCATTAAATGATAGGGCCCGTTTTGGATGACGTCATTAGTCACTTGTTCAACATCATTCCAGGTTTTGCCATCGATGGCCTTCCCATCTTGCATGAAGTTCGGGCCTGACGCCATATACATGAGTACCTTGGCCTCCAGAGCTCTGGCAGCCCATGCAGTTACACGCCCTTTCCATTGCGGACCCCAGGGTTGTTTTCGCATATTTTTCCATCCGAAGTCGAGGTCACTCAAAATAAATTTATAAACATCGGCTACGGATGATTTTGGAATATCATATGCTCCATTTGCCGGGATGCCGTCATAAACGACAACAGGGCCAAACAAACGTACCAGTTCGAAATATTCCCATGCCCTGATGAACCGTGCCTCCCCTAGGATTTCATTCTTATCGGTTTGGTCAATATTCATGCCCGGCACATATTTCAGAACCTGGTTGCACTTATTAATTAACGAATAACGTGATATCCATAAGTTATTGAACCTGGAGAGCGAGGGCGTAAAGGAAAAATCCTGGAAAGCCAGCAGATCCGACTGGCTTCCCACGGTTGATCCCTTCGCTGTATTGTCACTTGCCATCTGTTCAGGGCCCAATGTACTTGGGTCGACGAACGACCATCCTGACAAATCTCCATAACAGGCAACCAAAGCGGCCATGGCGTCATCTTTGGTTTGCCAGAATTTAGCCTGCGGCAATTTGTTGTAATCACCGAAATTCAGATCCTTGGTACAGGATACCGACACCGTGCAGATTAAAAAAATGAGTGCAGCTATTTTATATGCTCTTTTCATATCTATCCGATTTTTAAAATGTAACATTGATTCCGAGGCTGTAGATGGATGACAAGGGATAAACACCTTTATTGATGCCCGACATCAGAGGATTGTTCGAAGCCACTTCCGGGGAGAAGCCATTGTACTTAAATGAAGTCAGTGGGTTTTCCGCATTAGCATAAAAGCGAAGCCTTCCGAGATTCAACTTGCTGACGATTCGTTGCGGGACGGTATAACCAAGCTGTATCGATTTGATTCTGAAATAGCTCCCATCTTCCACATAGAAGGAGTTGGGCGTACGCGGATCCCCGGCGGTTATCAAAACCGATGGATACGTGTTGGAAGTACCTTGCCCATGCCATCTGTTCTTGTAGAAATTCTCGTCGTAATTCCTGGTAGTGAACATCAGGATGCGATTTTCATTGACGATCTTATTACCGTACACCCCCTGGCATAAGACATTAAAATCGATAGCTTTATAAGAAAAGCCCAAATTAAATCCATAGATAAAAGGAGGATTAGGATTGCCTATGGCTGTTCTGTCGCTGGCATCGATTTTTCCATCCCCATTGACGTCTGCAAAGATCAAGTCACCTGGTACCGTATTTTGCAAATGGGGCGTGTTATCAATTTGCTGCTGATTTTGAAATACGCCGATTGCTTTGTACCCGAAAAACTCGCCGACCGGGCTGCCAACCTTGGTTCTGGTGAGGGGTGTAATGTTATCATTGCCGTCTCCCTGGTCGTAATAACTGGCACCAGCTGAATTAATCTTGGTTACCTTATTAGAATTAAAGGTACCATTGACACTGACATTGTACTGGAGATTGCCAACCACATTTTTCCAGCCAATTGTTGCTTCAACCCCCTGATTGAGGATATTTGCGTAATTACCCCAAACGCCACTCGTATTCAATCCACTGCTTCCCAAAGCAGTCGTTGCGAAGATGGCATCATTCGTCATTTTGTGATACCAGTCAAGAGAGCCCGTCAGCCTGTTGGAAAAGAATCCGAAATCAAGTCCTATGTTTGTTTCATTCACAACTTCCCATTTTAGATTGGGATTAAAGGACTTGGTAATGGTCACGGCCGGAGAAACTGGTCCGTTGCCAGTATTCTGATCAGGACCAAAAATGACCGGATTAGCGTTTGATGTGGTCAATTGGTACAGATTCGGCGGAATATTATCATTCCCCAGGCTTCCCCATCCGGCACGAATCTTTAACAGGCTGATCAGTGGGATGTTTTGCATAAAGTTTTCATCACTGATCACCCAACCCACACCAACAGACGGGAAATAGCCCCATCGGTTATTTTTGGGAAAATTGGATGAACCGTCGGCACGCATCGTAACATTAAGGAGGTATCGATGCATGTAATTATAGTTTACCCTGCCCATGAAACCGATCTGCACCTTTTTGCTGCCACCGTCAGAAGCATCAACGGAATAATCAGGGGTTTTACCTAGTGTCAGGAACAAATAGCTCTGATTGATCACCGGCAGGTCCACAAGCCCGCGGGCACTTCCGGAAAGATAATCGGTAGTCTGTACCCTGTAGGTATATCCTGCCATTACCGTGAAATTGTGCTTGTTGTTGATGGAATTCGTGTAGGTTAGGATATTATCCCACGAGGTATTCAAGTTGTCTGAGGTTCCTTTACTCAACGTATTCAGACTGTTTTCCTGGTTGGCACTGACCGTATACTGAGGCGTGAAGTTGATACTTTTTGCGAACGTAGGATTTAATCCCAGCGTCGATTTAAGATCAAAGTTTTTCAGGAAGTTAATCTCCACATAAAAATTGGCCATCCCTTCCAGTTTGTTGTTCCACTGGTGGTTATAATACAGCATGGCATCAGGATTCTTTGAAGTACCATCCGGTGGAGTAAAACCATTAATACTTGAAGGATCACTGAATGTGCCATCAGGATTTTTAGGTGATAAAAAAGGAATGGCACGATAACTGTACAGCAACAGATTATTTGGAGCCGGATTGGATTTTGATAACGCAGCAACCAGATTCATTCCTGCCTTTACGTGCTGGGAAATATCAAAATCATAATTCACTCTCAATCCCAGTTTCTCGTAATTGTTATTCTTGATCAACCCATTGCTCAATAGGTGATTCACCCCAATATTAAAGGAGGATTTTTGGGTTCCGCCTTCTATCGATATGTCCTCGTTGTTTGTAAAAGAACCGGTAAGAACCTGATTAAACCAGTCGGTATTTGTCGTAAAATTAGCCGGGTTCAGATCCTGGTTCGACATCCCGGTATAGTTCAACCGTTCGTTATAAAGCGTGATATATTGCGGACTGTTTACCATTTTCAGCAGATGGGAGGGTGTTTGGTATCCATCGTAGGCATTGACGGTTACCCTCATCTTGCCGTTTCTGGTTCCTTTCTTAGTGGTGATTAGGATTACCCCATTGGCGGCGCGGACGCCATAAATAGCCGATGCCGATGCATCTTTGAGCACAGAGACGGATTGAATATCATCGGGCGAAAGATAGTCGATGTTATCGACGATCATCCCGTCGACCACATACAGTGGATTGGAATTATAGATCGAACCGGTGCCACGGATACGTATTGAAGGCTGGCTTCCTGGCGTGCCGTTATTGGTTATTTGTACCCCGGATAATCTCCCCTGCAGAGCAGACAAGGCATTCGGGACCGTCACATTCTGTATTTTGGAACCACTTATCGATGCAATGGAACTCGTGAGGTCAATCTTTTTTTGCGTACCGTAACCGATCACCACAAGTTGTTGACCGCTAACGTTATGGATGCTCATCTTCACATCGATAGTGCTCCGGCCGTTTATCGGTACAACCATCTTTTCATATCCGATGTAGGTAAACAAGAGGGTATCATCCCGGGCAGGCACACTCAGGGAATAATGACCCGACTGGTCAGTAGCCGTCCCAACAGTCGTTCCTTTCACGACGATGTCTACGCCCGGTAGCGGTTCCTTGGTTCCGGAATCGATAACTGTACCGGTAACATTCCACTTGTTAACATCAGATATCTTTTTTGCCGGCGACTGAGTTACGACTATGGGCAAAATAGCAAATGAATGATCGTTAAGACTTACAACCCGGAAGTTATAACCGGTCAGGACGTCCTTTGCTGCTTTAAGTGCATCATCCGGAAGTGCTTTCTTATACTTTACGGTCTTATCATTTAACAGATAGGAATCATATATGAATACAATACCATGTCGTTCCTCAATCAGTTTGATGGCTTTGGGGATCGGCATATCAAAGACGACCTTACGATCCTGCTTTTTATGCGAGATAATAGCCTGTGAAATAATTGTGCTATCCCGGGAATCCTTTCCCGTCTGGGCAATCGAGACGGGCGGAACTACCCCGAATAAGAAAATTAAAAGAAGTAGCCTCGTCGTTACTTTTTGAGTCATATATGTTACTCCAGTCCTTTCTTTGTTGATTTAGAGTTGGAACCGACATACACCGTGTCGCCTTTTTGATACATGTTGATATTCAAGACATGTGAAATGACCTTCACCATATCTTTTACTGATCCTCTGTCTATACCGTCACTCAACCTCCTGTTTAACAGGGCCGGGTCTTTTACCACTACCGGCGTTCCGTAATAATTTTTCAGGTAGGACAGGAAAAACGTCAGTGGGGTATTCTCGAAATACAGAGTATTACTCTTCCAGGATGTATACACCCTGGTATTCACATCAGTCACCTTGATGCGGGCCTCTTTTTTCAATAGAAGAGCCATCTGACCAGGTTTAAGCACCCTGGTCGATACATCAGATTCTTTATCTTCCTTACTTACATTGACAATTCCACTTTCCAAAACAACGACCGTTTTATCATCAAAGGTCGATACGTTGAATTTCGTACCGATGTCGCGAACCACTCCGGCAGGGGTAATGATTTTGAACCGTGCCCTACCAGTGGGTTTCTTTTTTTCCACAATATTGAAATAAGCCTCACCCGACAGCTTCAATTCTTTTGTTGGTTTTGAAAGCCAGTCTTTTGTATGGGTAAGTCTTGAATTAGGAGCAAGGATAATCTGTGAACCGTCGGAAAGCCTGATGGTCTTTATCTGGCTGTATCCGGTTTGAACCGTTACTTCTGCGAGTGTAGCCGCAACATTTCGATTCCCGTTTTTGTTATTGGATATAAGCCACAATCCAAGACCAACCATTGAGATTACGAGGAAGATGGCTGCATAACGAAGTAAGAATTTGAAGGTTGATTCTTTTCCCGAAAAAACCGGCAGTTTATAAATTGGAGATTCCTCTTCACGGCTCAATAGCTGCTCGAGATCGGCCCAATCCTTCTGATCATCAGTCTGTATACGGGATTCAATGCTAAACTTTTTCAGCAGGATGAGTGCATCTTCATACATCTTCCGATGTCTGGGATCGGAATCAATCCATTGGGTCCAAAATAATTTTTCGGAATCGTCGGCCCCTCCTGATATAAACCGGTGAAATGAACGATCGTTAATTAATTGCTCTAAAGATTCTATCATTTTTTACTGTGTAAGATTCTTTTTTATGAATTCTACACAGTAGATACAGGCCGCAGCGAGACATAATCGTCTGAAAAAAATTTTTTTTTGGAGAATACAGAAAAAAAAGGGGTTACAGGCGGTTAACTACCTGTAATCCCTTGAAATACATTATACCTTAAATTTCAGTTTCCTGATTTGACCACCCTCATTTATCGTTGCTGTAGAGTTGATCAAGGAACAGCAGCTGCTTGCGATGTTTGGCTGGACGCAGATAGGTGTCAACATCAATCTGCATCACAGGATGATCCGAACCTTCATTAAACGGCACCCACTTTGGCAAACCCAATCCGTTGGGATTACCGGTTTTAACGAAATTCGCCAGATAGTCCTGGAATATGTGGGAGACTTTGTAATCATCCGCACTCCAGTCGTAGACCTTATTGGTGGACAGATTACCCATGATATACTCTATTTCAGCCGAATGTACGGCTCCCTTTGGAGGCTGCACTTTGGCTGTGTCATCTTTTTTCCCTTTGATCACGCCTCCGGCGAGACCCGCCCTGGCGTTACCCATGCTCGCATTCATTGCAGGCCTAGCCCGTGAGAAATAATATCGGTATACGGGTTCTCCACCGGTTTTGCTTTGCAATTCGGCCCATTTCCATGTGCTGAAAAGGGTAAAACGGTCGCTTGCAAGGCTGGTCGCCGATTCTATAACTTCCTGCTCGTTTGAATGAGGGAATAGTTTCAATATTTCCCCGGCATTCTTGCCATATATGGCATTGACCACCTTCTCAAAATTCTCCGGCGTTGGTTTTTGTCCGCGCAGTAATGCCATGTAACTCATTTCCTCCGAGTTCCAACCAACAAATAACGGTACATGCGCCTGTTCACCTGCTGAAAAGATCTCTGTAGGAGACTTCGGCAAAAAGTATCCATCAACAATTGCCGAGAAATAAGGGCTCCCTTTCATTCCCGTCGCCTTAAGTAAATCTTTGGCAGACATAGAACGAAGATCAGAAAGGGACTTTGCACCGACCATCTTTGCAAACTTATCCCCATTTTGTTCTCCAACACTGAGTGGTGCAGGTGTGAGCGGACCAAATAATCCACCGCTTTCACCATCAGCACCCCTGAATAATTTTTTTGACAGAGGCGAAGCCATCAAACCGCTGACCGACATGGATCCGGCCGACTCGCCGGCAATAGTCACTTTATTAGGATCACCGCCAAATGCCGCAATATTTTGTTTTACCCAGCGCAGTACCTGCACCTGATCCAATAATCCATAATTGCCGGATGCATGGTGCGGCGACTCTTTGGTGAGTCCGGGATAGGCGAAGAAACCAAAGACGTTGAGACGATAGTTTGCAGTAATTGCAACAATGCCCTTGTTACGGGCCATGCTCTCACCATCATATCGTGGTTCCGATCCATCACCAGCCAGGAACCCGCCTCCGTAAAAATAGACGAGTACAGGTAGCTTGGCGTCGCTCTTTTTCTCCGGGGTCCACACATTAAGATAAAGGCAGTTTTCGCTCATTTTCGGAAAACGGAAATTCATGTCCCCGAATATCGGTCGCTGCATACAACCGGGACCAAATTGCTGGGCTTTTCGAACCCCACTCCAGTTTTTAGCCGGCTGAGGTGGTTTCCATCTCAAATCACCGACCGGCGGCTGGGCATAGGGAATTCCCTTAAATATCTTGACACCGGAATCATTTATTCCCTCTATAATTCCATTTGCCGTCTTGACCACGGGCGGCTGTTCTTTTTCACTTGATTGTGCTGTCGCTGAAGTAATCTGAATGAAGATCAACAGCGTAAAAAATAGAAGCTTTTTCATATCATAAAATTGAGTAGTTGTTATCAAATACTGACAGCCAATATTCCATTATGAAATGAAATATGAAAGCCCTTTCAAAATATTACGTTACCGGGTGAAGAACTCTCCTTCCACATTAAATACATTTCGAATCTTTTTAATAGCCATCGACATGTAATTTCTGACGGTCTTGATATCTAAATCCATGATTTCGGAAATCTCATCATAATCCATGCCGTTATAGAAAAAAAGATAGACTACCTCTCTCTTTTGCGGAGGGAGTTTATTAATGGCTTTTGCAAGTATTTTTCTCTTTTTGATATCTGCTTCATAACCAATTTGGATTTCTTCTTCACTGAGAATGAAAATATTTTCCTCTTGCTTCAGATCTATCGCTTTTTCTGACTTTCTGACCTCGTTCTGAATGAGCCTGTACAATCTCATTTTCAGTGCCACAAAAAGGTAGGCAGGAACTGATGCTACATCGGCCAGGTGTGTGTGGCGTCTCCAAATAGTAACAAAAACGTCCTGAATTGCATCTTTAATGAGGTCGTTATCCTCAATAATCTTGTAGCCATAATTAAACATCCGGTTATTGGTTTCCTTAAATAAGATACCAAGAGCCTGCTTATCGCCATGCTTAATTAATTGCCACAGATCAGCAAATTCAGACCGGTTACCTGGGTAGGAGCTCATTGTTGACTATAAGAGGAGAAACACGATTTAAGCATTGAAGCTTATCCAAATCGCATGAAAATTACAAATAGCCCTAACCTCCCATCCCGATTTTCCAAAGAACCATATCCGATTGTTAATGTTAATATTGAATAAAATTATACCCTTCGCCAAACACACTCACAGCATATGTTATTCTAAAATTCGCAAGCCGTATTCAACGGTAAGACCAGGAATCGGCCGTTTACTTAATCATTGTTGTCTGGCAGATTAAGATCATTTTTACGGGAGTTGGGAATAAGTCAGAAATACTTACTTTACTCTATCCCAATGGCTTTAACCTGAAAGAAGGAGTAGGTATAAAATGAAGGCTTCATCGGTTCCACGTTTCTCACCTGTGTACCCTTATGTATCCGTACTATTGACGGGCATCATTCTTTTAAGCTTTACTAATCTGACCCGTGCCCAGGAATCACGCTTTTCTTTTGCACAATATGCCGACGGCAAGGGCGACACCCTCAATTACCGCATCCTATACCCTGATTACGATACCCTGCGTACCTACCCTCTCGTCGTTTTTCTTCACGGGTCCGGCGAGCGGGGTCATGATAACAAAGCCCAACTGAAATGGGGGGTAATGAATTTTGCCACCGATCAGAACATGATGGCTTACCCTGCAATCGTCATCGCACCACAGTGCCCGGACAGCATGCACTGGTCGAATTTCAGTGGATTCAAAAAAAACGAGCAACTTCATTTATTGCCTGAACCATCTGAACCCATGCGACTGGTGATTGATCTGGTTCATCAACTCATGAAAAAGGCCCCGGTCGATTCAACCCGGATCTACATAACAGGACTCTCAATGGGCGGACTCGGCACCTATGATGCCATCGAACGCTGGCCTAACCTGTTTACTGCTGCAATACCGGTCGCCGGAGGAGGAGACCCGACGATGGCTGCCCGCATAGCTCACATTCCTATCTGGGACTTCCACGGTGCGGAAGACCCTGCAGTGAATCCCAAATATTCCCGGGAGATGGTCAACGCCCTGATCAAAGCCGGCGCCCATCCCGGTTATACCGTATATCCCGGAGTCGGTCACTTCGCGTGGCTGGGTGCCTATAGCGATCCACAGGTCATGGCATGGTTATTCCGTCAGCATAAATAATACAAAAAAAGGTTTAGGGATGATTAAAAAAATACTTCTATTCGTTCTCCTGCCTGTCACACAGGTGATGGCCCAGAATAATGCCTATATAAAAAAACAAAGTGACGCACTTGTCATTGGGAACAAATACATCGAGCGGGTGATAAGCATCGCTCCTAAGGATGTGGGCACAACCGAAATCGTGAATAAACTATCCGGTGAAACATATCATGTGAAATCGGATGTCTTCGCCATGCAAATTGTCTTTTCCGGTATTGGTCCGGCTTACGGGAAAGACCAGAATGGTGAAAATGATGTCATCCTTACGGCAAAAGATTTCACGTTTGACGGCTATGAGGAAGCTGATCTGGAAAATGGAGGCAAAAAGCTCTCGCTGAACTTTAAGTTCAACTGGGAGGATACCAAATTCCGGCTGACTGCTAACTATGAAGTTCTTCCCAATGAGTTTTCCCTGAGAAAATGGATTGCCGTTGCCGACTCATCCTACGGGATACAATTCCTGGACAGGATGTATGTGGAGTCGATGAGGTTCGACAGCAGCGATTTTTCACGCGGTCAATTCGGGCAGCCGGTTTTCAACAATGACCTGTTCCTGGGGGTCGAGTATCCGACAGTGATGAATAAGATAAAAGGAAACAGGGTACGAATCGGGTACGTGGTCGGCAAAGAAATCAAGAAGAAGCCTTTTATTACCCATACCTCGATTATTGGTGCGGCTCCATCAAAGGTTAAGCTGGAACAAACCTTCATGGATTATGTCGATGGCATCAAGGTCAATGGTACCCGGCCCTACCTGCTCTATAACTCCTGGTATGATTTCAGAAATCCTGCCATCGTCAGGGACTCGGCTAGCATCATGAATGAGAGGAATGTCCTGAATCGAATCCAGACATTTAAAAAATACTTGTACGACCGGTACAACATCTCCCTGAATGCCTTTGTACTGGACGACGGCTGGGATAATTACCGAAGCCTGTGGCAAATCGACTCCACCCGTTTTCCACACGGATTTACTCCACTTGTTCAGGCTTTGAAGCCGATGCATACCAGGCTCGGTATCTGGGCATCACCGATCTGCGGTTATTCCAACAGGAAGATAAGAGTGGACTGGGGAGCCGCACACGGTTATGAAAGAACAGGAGACTTTCTGGACTTTACCGGAACAAAGTACAAAGCAGCTTTTAAACAGAGGATGGTCAATTATGCAAAAAAATACGATCTCGGTTACTTTAAATGGGATGGATTTTTGCTTGCCTCAAACGACCCGGGTCATGGCCACCTTCCCGGCATCTATTCCCGGGAAGCGAATGTTTCAACGTACATCGACATCATAAAAGCCGTTCGCAAAGTTAATCCGGACATCTTCTTGAATATTACCACCGGCACCTGGCTCTCCCCATGGTGGCTCGAATATGCCGATTGCATCTGGATGCAGGGAGAGGATTATGGTTATGCTGAAAATGTCCCCTCCCTGAATGACCGGGATAAAGCCATCACCTACAAGGATGCCGTTCTCTGGAATGACTATCGAAAATTCAACCTGTTATTCCCGATGTCGAGCCTGATGACGCACGGTATTATCAAAGGCCGGTTGAATTTCCTGGGCGGCAAGAACGAATCGCTGGATTCGTTCAGCAATGCGGTGATGATGTACTTCGGTCGAGGGGTGATGATGTGGGAACTGTACGTGTCTCCCGACCTGCTTTCCAATGGCGAGTGGAATGCCATTGCCTCATCTATCAAGTGGGCAAAAGCAAATAAACGGGTACTTGAGAAAACCAGGATGATACTGGGCAACCCTATCAAGGACCAGGCTTACGGTTACCTGCATATGCGGAAGGACAAGGGAATACTCCTGTTGCGCAATCCGGATGTCTCCAGAAGAACGGTCAGCATCGATATGACCCCCGGTCTCGGCGATATCGATCCGTCAACAGAATATTATGTTAAAGTCATTTATCCCTATAACCTTATCCTGCCCAATCCGGTAAAGATGAATCAAAATCTAACCGTCAAACTGAATGGCTATGAAGTACTTGCTGCCGAGCTGATACCCGCCGGCAAGATGGATAAGAAGCTGCCGGTTGGCGTGAAATATGCTTTTGATAACGGAAGGATTATTGTCTATGGCGAGCCGGGAAATCAGCAAACAATTGAATCTGTTGGAAAAAGGAAATTGGGAAATATTCGATTCGGCAAAAAGGGAGCTGATCCGGATTTTGCAGAAGAGTCGCCGACAAAAAATGACGGACGGACATTTGTTTCGCACGTGAAGATTTCACTGCCCAATAATTACCAAAACGCCAAATTCGGATTTTTACTAAAATCTGATACAGCTCTGGGGAAAAAGAACAAACCTGATTTCAAAATCAAGATCAACGGGTCTGAAGCAAAAGTGCATGTCGAACAGGAACACGGCAAGTGGTTCTGGGTAACGGCAACGATGGCTTCGGGTGAAAACCAAATTGACTATTCGGCAAGCTTCGTATCTCCTGAAAAGGGTCAGATCAGTTCCTGGATTATATCTGATGAATTATTGACGGGCAAAAGATTAGGCCGTGTATCCTCGAAATCATCCATCAACCATGAGATACTGCCAGCGAAACCGTACCCGGCAAATATTCAGAAGGATATTATTCCAATAAAGAGCTATGAAATCTCGCCGGCTAACTGATTTTGGAAGAAAGATCAAAAAAATGAAAAATGCTGCCACAAGGCTATGAACTATATCGGGTGGTGGCCGGGGATGGTATCGAAATTGCCGGCGGGTACACTAACTCTCGTCCAAAAAACCGGAACCTACAATTGGAAATTTGTGCTGGCCATTTTTCTGCTGGGCATTGAATGGGCCTGTGTCGACCAGGGGTTGCTGCAAAGAGCCTTCGGAGCCGAAAGTACACGTACCGTTGCCAAGGGACTGGTGCTTACCCGGGATGAACAAAGTGTAACGCTTGCCTCGATCTGGAAAGCGAAACAGATCAGTGACGAAGAAATCGAATCGAAGGATGGTTACAATATCATACCCCAGACCAGGATGGGAAGGGTTAGCATGGGTATTTTCTTTTTGGGTCTGATTATTTTCATTAGCGGGATCATCATGGGAAGCAAGGGAATGGAATTCGCTTCCGCAACAAGTATTACCGGAATGATTGTTTACTTTGCCGGCGGGCTATGGCGTATGTACACGAATTGACAACGACTTTATTCTGTGTCCTTCCGTGTCTCTGTAACAATACCCTTTGGCCACGGAAACACGGATAATCATATAATTAACATCATAACCAGCAACACGTAATCATTAAAATGAAGAATAAAACTCACAAACTTCGTGTTTCTACCCCGGGACGAATCTGCCTGTTCGGGGAGCACCAGGATTACCTGAATTTGCCCGTCATTGCCTGTGCCATCTCCCTGAGAATATCCATTGAGGGGAATAAGCGATATGATACCCATGTTGCAATCGATCTGCCCGACATACACAACAAGGAGACGTTTTCACTAAACAACCCGCTCGTATACCATAAAGAACGCGATTACTTCAAGAGCTCGGTAAATGTTCTGAGCCGCCGCGGATTCATATTTTCAAAGGGTATCGATTGTGTAGTAAAAGGCAATATTCCCATCAATTCCGGCACATCGAGCTCTTCAGCCCTGATCGTTTCATGGATCAATTTTCTGTCACAAATGAGCGATCAGCAAAAAGTGCTCAACCCGGAAAAGATAGCCGAATATGCCTATGAAGCCGAGGTGCTCGAATTTGCCGAACCGGGCGGCATGATGGACCAATACACGACGGCCGTTGGTGGTATCATAAAGATTGATTTCCATCCCAACATAAAAATTGAACGATTAGACGCGAAACCCGGCAACTTTGTTCTGGGTGACTCACAGGAACCCAAAGATACCCAGTCCATTCTGTCTCGGGTTAAAGAGCAGGTACAAAAGGTTGTTATTGAGCTTAAGAATAAATATCCGGAATTTTCGCTCCACACCGTTAGGGAAAAGGATCTTAAAAAATATTCCGACAGCTTGAATGATGAGCAATTTGTGCTGTTAACCGGTACCATCCGGAACAGGGAAATTACCCGGAAGGCCCAAAAATTATTAACAACTCATCCATTGGATCATCAGGAAGTCGGAAAATTACTGAACGAACACCAGGCGGTATTGCGAGACATCTTGAAAATATCGACCCCAAAGATCGACAGAATGATTGATGCGTCCTTGAATGCCGGGGCTTACGGTGCTAAAATAAACGGATCGGGCGGCGGAGGCTGCATGTTTGCCTACGCTCCCGAAAATACCGATACGATCAAAGAAGCCATTGAGAAGGTTGGTGGGAAGACGTATATAATCCAGGTCGATAAAGGAACATATTCGGAATCAGTGGAGGGCTTTTGATGGACAGCGGAAGATTGGTGATTTTAGCAGGCGGTATCTCCTCGAGAATGAAAAGAGCGGCCGATCCGGGTAAGAAGATAGATTCCCGCTTGCTCAGTGAGGCTGATCACAAAGAGAAATCGATGTTAGGCGTTGGCGACGAACAGCGTCCCTTTCTCGATTACCTGCTTTTCAACGCCCGTGAATCCGGCTACCGAGATGTCGTAATTGTCATCAATGAACAATCAAACGGCGTCAAATCGTATTACGGAAACAAGGAACAGTTCAATGAGTTTCACGGTCTAAGCATCTCTTATGCCGTGCAAAGAATACCTCCGGGAAGGGAAAAACCACTGGGGACAGCCGACGCACTCTGCCAGGCGCTTCAATCCCGTAAGGACTGGACCGGGCAAAAATTCACGGTCTGCAACAGTGACAACCTGTACTCCACAAAGGCCCTGAATCTCTTGCTCAATCATGAACATCCCAATGCACTCATAGATTATGAACGTGATGCACTTGAATTTAACTCTGACAGGATCGAAGCTTTTGCCGTCATCGCCATGGATGAAGAACAATATGTAACGGACATCATTGAAAAACCGACGCCTGAGGAAGTCAATGCCGCCAGGCGAGACGACGGCCGGATCGGTGTAAGCATGAATATCTTCAGTTTCAGTTATGAACAGATAGTTCCTTTCCTGGAGGCTGTGCCTCTGCACCCGGTCAGAAGGGAAAAAGAGATCCCAACGGCCGTTAAAATGATGGTAGCAAAATATCCCAAATCAGTCTATGCATATCCCCTCGCAGAGCATGTCCCCGATCTGACGAACAAGACCGACATCATGACCGTGAAAGAATATCTCGATATGCATTTCCCAAAACCACTTTTCGGGTAGCCCGATGTTTGGATAAGTTGATCAAACAAGCTCCTGGTGATAAAATCTTTCTCATCAAGGACGATCCCTTGTCCCCTCATAGAAACTTATAGGGGTGTTTGCGGCCTTTTCATCATGAAGCCACTTATCTCACATGCAGCGCGCGGTGACACCCACCTTGGTCCTCCTTCGAGGGAGGAGATGGGATTTTTGTCCCCTCGAGGGGACTTATAGGGGGTGTTTACGGCCGTTGTAAATGACGAAACGCCTGGCATGTGCAAACCACGGTGACACCCGCCTTCCGATTTCTCAATAACCAGGAAAATATCATCTCTCTGCCTTTCATCATTAGTTCGGTCTGACCGGCACCGGCTTAAAATAATGCAGTGCAAATTTTATGAAATAGGACCAGTTGGGGACATCCGTATGCGGACCAAAATGCTGCCGGAAAGCCAGATCTCCACTTAGCAGTGCCGTTCCCATTGGAGGCATTTTATGGGTACCCAACCCATTTTTACCCAGAAACCTGTAAACGGGACTTGCAGCCGCTTCAGCCATGAATTGGCCTCTGTCGTCTACCCATCGCCCCTCGACTTTAGGCGATCCGACACTTACAAAAACCGGTCGGGGTGCACAAATAGCAAATAATTCATTCGAATCCACGCTCAGGTCGTTTGCATTTGAATTGTCTTGCCGGGCGTACGTAAGGAAATTACCGGCAAACCAATGATATTCGCCGGTGGAACACAACACACCAATCGTCTCGCCAAAATGCCGGTGGCGGAAGATTTTCAGGCAGTTTAAGATGAAGAATTTGGATCATCCTAAGCCAGTTATCTCTGTTGCTGTTTTGAGCATTGACCCGGATTGCCAACAACATTATTGAACAAAACATGCAAATAGTGAGAATTGGGATAGCCAGCGATTTGCTTCCGTCTAATTTCG
>DATFNI010000081.1:0-2822 GCA_035266485.1 Balneolales bacterium | reverse complement strand
GTATTTTATTTCATCAGTTTTACTGATATATACCTGTTATATCAGAACCGAATTCATACCGGTAATTTTGATTCTGGGCCTGGTTCTGTCATTGGGTGATAGAAAGCTTGAGAATCTTTACAAATTTGCCGCCGGAGTAATGCTGATGATATTGAGCATAGCATTCACCCGATACGCGGGAATTGTGAAGCCGTCAAATAATCTGGGGGTAAACCTGCTCATTTCGATAAACAGGAATAGTCACGATGGACTTGATTTTTCAACCAGTCGTTATACTCAGGCACAGGTTGCTCATCCCATCAGAACATACCTGAACTTTGCAACACGGCACTCGTCGCAATACTTTTCTCAGCGGTTGTGGTCACTTTGGGAATTGTGGGGACCCTGGCCCGGTAATGGGAACAATCCGGGATCAAAACGCGGCGTGATTGCGAAATGTGTAATAGGCAGCCGGTTTATCTTTCTTCTGTTAGCCTTGTTCGCCGTATACCATTATAGAAATCGATGGGGAACGTATACCCTGCTAACGCCCGTATTTGTCATCACGGCTGTTCATTTCGTTTTTTATTCCACACCGAGGTATGAATACGTTGTGGAACCGCTGGTGATCATATTGGCGATGGGTGAGGCGAAGATAATTTTCAATACAATCCGTAAACACTTGAAATGTCATCCTGATGTCGGTTTGCTTGCAAACCCGACGTAGGATCTCGTCTGATGCGTGAAACGATCATATCACCTGCAACGAGCGGTGCCGGATGCCACGAGATCCTCCTTTCCCCGGGCAAGCCGGGAAAAATCAGGATGACAGCTCTAAGAGAGGCAACCGCCAAGCCGGTTCGGGCATCCTCCCCCAGACCACAAGCGTGAATAATGATTTATTCATTCAAACTTTCATCTTCTCCTTCACATCCATAATTCTTCCATACGACTCATCAATTCTGCTTTCATCGATTAATCCACGTTCAAGCATATCCTTGATGATGGAAATCACGTGGCTTGTATCAGCCGGTTCGATGGCTATGTTTTTGCCGAATGTCAGGATGTCCACACCGGCCAGGATGGCTGATTCGACGGCCTCCCGGAGTCCGAAGTGCTTGCCGATTGCTCCCATTTCCAAATCATCACTGACAATGATGCCTTCGTATCCCAACTGATTGCGCAGTATGCCGGTGAGAATTTTTTTAGATAGTGTTGCCGGTTTATCGGGATCAAGATTCCTGTTTATGATATGCGTGGTCATGATCATCTTGCATAAGCCGGTCGAGATCAGGTGGCGATAGGGAATAAGCTCCTCTTCACACCAGGTATCGGTGACATCGGCCATGCCAAGGTGGGTGTCATCTTTTGAACTGCCATGTCCGGGGAAGTGCTTGGCGCATCCAATAATGCCGCGATCGGCATGGGCGCGTAAAAAAGTCCCGGCATGTTTGGCCACCTTGCGCGGGTCAGGGGAAAAGCTGCGTTCCTTCCCCGCTATAATTGGGTTATCAGGGTTGATATTGACATCGACACAAGGGGCAAAATTTATATTGATGTCCAGTTGCCTGAGCGTTTCCGCAATGCGGCTAGCTTGGTCATAAGTAAACGTCGGATCATCATGATTGCCTATTTCCTGGTGGGAAATGGAGGGTGGGAACCCATATTCCGGTTTCAACCGGTTTACCAATCCGCCCTCTTGGTCGATCGATATGAAAAGCGGCCGGCTTGAGAGGGAGTGCAGGTCCCCGGTTAGTTTTTTGAGCTGAGCCGGCGAGGTTATATTTCGCCCTGGCTGGTTGTGCTGCACGTCGTAGTCGAAGAGAATCACATTCCCCACATGGTTATTCACGATATCATGGTATATCGAACTATGCTCGTTGACCTCCGTCCCCCGGAAACCGACAAGAAGCATCTGGCCGATTTTTTCCTCCAGGGTTGGTGAAGGATAACTCTTTGGCTGATTTTTTTGATTCATATTTTGAGAATAATAGCGTTATGTTATGCCATGAGCGTTAAGCGACTAACGGAAAATGTAAGACAACAGTTCAACCGATGCAGAATAATATCAAAATACCCGTAGAAGAAAGAGCTTTCGTACCTTTACTTTTCCTTCTTATTGCTTTTTGGATGGTTTTTCAACCGGATGCCACGTACGCCCAAAAAAACAGGGTGAAGACAGGTCTTGAGGTATTGGAAGAATCCGGATTCAAAATTTTGCAGGGCAAGAGAGTGGGCCTGGTCACCAACCCCACGGGAGTGGATTCGAAGTTACGTTCGGATATCGATTTGCTGTTTCATGCGCCCGGGGTTCATCTTGTTGCACTGTTTGGTCCGGAACACGGGATACGTGGCGATGCTACAGCGGGTCAGAATGTGAGCAGCAACACAGATCCGGTGACGGGTTTGCCTGTCTATTCGCTGTACGGAAGTCACAGCAAGCCGACGCCGGAGATGCTTAAAAACATTGATGTGTTAGTGTACGACATCCAGGATATTGGAGTGCGCTCGTATACGTTTATCAGCACCCTGGGCAGGGTGATGGAAGCGGCTGCCGAAAACAACATCCCCCTGGTTGTGCTCGATCGTCCCGATCCTCTTGGCGGAAAGAAGATCGAGGGTACGCCGGTTCATCCCGGGTTCGAATCGTTTGTGAGTCCCTATCCCATCCCGTACGTCTATGGCCTGACGTGCGGCGAATTGGCGCGTTACCTGAACGGCGAGCATCTCTTAAAGAACGGGGAACAATGCCGGTTGACGGTTGTCAAGATGAAAGGCTGGTACCGTAACATGACTTTTTCCGATACCGGACTACCCTGGGTTCCGACCTCACCACACATCCC
>DATFNI010000080.1:0-2059 GCA_035266485.1 Balneolales bacterium | reverse complement strand
CAGACCCGGGGATATCTATTAGCCAGAGGGAGTAACAGGAAATTGATTTACGAACAAGGATTAGCGATTTTCGAATGGTGAAGTTAAAAGACAACTCGAAAATCCTAAATTGTTAATCCTTGTTCTGATATCAATCTGAATGATTATCAGTTAGTTATAGCCTATGAATTTGTTTTATGCGCCTCCCGGACAATGCTCTGATGATATCGTTTACCTAAGGGATGATGAGGCTCACCATGCTGCCCACGTGTTACGCTACAAAACAGGCGATGCCATATCGGTGGTGGATGGCAGAGGAAGCTGGTTTGACGGAGAAATTATCTCGATCTCAAAGAAGGAGGTGGTTATCGCGGTCAAAAAAATCAGGAGGCTGGTAGAAGAGAAAAAGCTTAAACACCGGATTCTGGCCCTGGGATTGATTAAGAACAGACAGCGTCTCGAGTTTGCAGTAGAGAAGGCGGTGGAACTCGGCACAACGGAGATCGTGCTGTTCCGGAGCCGGAATACAGAACGTGAGAAGGTGCGAATGGACCGTTTGGATTTGATTGCCCGTAGTGCCATGAAGCAATCGCTTCGCGCCTGGTTGCCGGAAGTCCGGTTTCTTTCGTCTATTTCAAACCTGGTCGATGAGTACAGGGACTGCCATATGTTGCTGGCACATGAGAAACACGAAGGCACAGCTGAGGTGAACCCGGCATGGCTGAGAGAGGACAGGATAATGGTGTTAATAGGACCGGAGGGCGGATTCAGTGACGATGAAGTTGAATCACTCACCCAATCGGGGGCAGAACTGGTTTCCCTGGGAACATACCGTCTGCGAGCTGAAACCGCTGCCATCGCATTCCTGGCACGATTGATTGGATGAGCGTTCTTTAAACCGCAAAGAACACCATGTTTTCATAAAGGGCACGTTGAAAAATCCGGGTTAGCTCTCTAGCATAAAAAAACCCCGTTGCAAAGTGTTTGCAACGGGGTTTCAAATACGAATAAGTAAACGATGTATGGATAAGACTAGCTGAAACCGGTTACTGTTTCCTGATATTAATCCGTTTCTTTATCCTCTGGTGTGTGAATAGCTGCGTAAGCCTCCAGATGTCGAACTTCGGGCCAGAGAGTCATAGCCTTCTGCAGCGTTTTATCGAAGATGTCGTTGTAGACAGGGAAAAAGTCGGAGGGCCCCCAAATTTGTCTTGCCATTTCGGCTTTCATATATCCGCTGGCGACCCAGGCTTCCTTCTTGAAAAGTGACGGATTGACGTACAGGGTATCTTTCCTGTAAATCGGGGATGTAACCGTGTCACTTTCTACCAGTCCGTTCTTCAGGAGGAGCTGGTGGAAGTTGTTCATATCCTGTGCTGTGAAATGGAAATCCTTGCGGAATGCCTTGAAGTTTTTATCGTACTTCTGCTTTATTTGCTTGCCGTGGTTATCCATGTATTTGAGTACAAATTCCATCCCCAACTGCTTATGCAGCATGAATCCATAAATGTAGCTGGCCGTCGTGTCTTCCTGAATGATATGATCAGGTACGATACCGCCACCGCCGTATACGGTTCTACCTGCGTCTGTCTTATATTTCAACGAATCAGGCACATGATCGATGAACTGTTCCACATCGGTGCGTGCATTATTGCTGCGTTTGTACAGTTCATATGCATACGCTTCGCGGCCATGATTATAGGGCTTTTGAATGAGCCTGCCGGATGGAGTGTAGTAGCGGGAGATCGTGACACGAATTGCGCTGCCATCGACAAGTTCATACTGTTGTTGTACGAGTCCCTTCCCAAACGATCGCTGACCTACCACGAGACCGCGGTCATGATCCTGTATGGAACCGGTCACAATTTCGCTGGCGCTGGCCGAACCTTTGTTAATCAACACCATGAGTTGTCCATGTTCAAACAACCCTTCGGAACTGGATCTGAAGACCTGGTCATACCGGGGATGCCGGCTCTTGGTAGAAAGCAATTTCTTGCCTCTCGGGAAGAACTCGTCGGCTGTTTCGATAGCCTGGTCTAAAAAACCACCCGGATTATTGCGAAGATCGAGAATCAGACGG
>DATFNI010000079.1:0-3612 GCA_035266485.1 Balneolales bacterium | reverse complement strand
TTTTAAGCAGTTGGACATCCCGGAACGAGTTGTTCAGAGCCAGTTGCGTTCGTTGAATGTCAAAATTGACAACTACGAAGAGTCAAAATCAGCCAGGGTTCGGCCACTCGGCATTCAGGTCCCGCAGAGAAAAAGCCATTTCCTCAGGTACGCGTCTGCTGCTATTATCGCATTAACCATTGGAATAATAGCTATCGTTTACAACAACTCACCTGTTCAGAAGGTTAAACAAGTTGCGTACGGCAGCATTCATGTCCCATTTGGAAAACATGAGCTGATTAAGCTTGCTGACGGATCGGAAATTATACTGAACGCCAACTCTGATCTTCGATATCCACTCAAAACAGGCAAGAAGCAATCCCTTGACATCTGGTTAAGCGGAGAAGCCTATTTCTCCGTTGTTCACAATCCCAATGGGATTCACAGAATATTCCGGGTCCATACAAATGACGGCATTATCAGGGACATCGGCACCCGGTTTGATGTCAACACCCGAAATAATACAACAAGAGTGATTTTGGTCGAGGGGGAAGTGGAGCTTGAACCATCTCGGACTAACAACGGCAATCCCAGGTATGTGAGAATGAAACCTGGTGAGATGGCAAGTTTTAGCATATCAGATCCGGCAGTGAGCCTGGTTCAGGTGAATACGGAGGTCTACACGTCCTGGATCCATAATAAGCTTGTCTTTGACAATACCCCTCTGGATGAAGCCATTCAATCTATTGAAAATTATTACGGGGTAAAGATCGAGGTGACCAGCCAGGATGTCCTGAAACAAAGGATTTCGGGAACAATCAGAAATACAGATTTGGCAACTGTATTAAAAGGACTTAGTAACATTTTGGGCCTGAAAATTGAACACAAAGATAACATCATACTCTTGAATAAATGATAATAGGAGCCAACATGAAAAAAAGGATACGATCCTTTCTTCTACTGCTAACCATTTTGGGTTTTACCTCATGTTTGTATTCGGTGAAAGCACAGGCATATACCAATGAACAAAAGCTTTTGTCGGACAATAGTTCAGGATTTATCACTTTGAAAAATGTCCTGAAAACGATTGAGCGAAAATATGATGTGACATTTCTGTACAAAACGGACCTGGTAAGCGACAAATACGTTTCGCAATCGAAAGCGCTTTCGACTGATTTGTTCCAGTTACTGTATGCCACACTCAGGGACAACAACCTTCGCCTGAAGCGAATGGGGAAAACGTTATTCGTAATCCTGTCTGCCAAAGATGTCATAAAGCCGAAAACCGCCGAGGTTAAAGAGCTTCCCGTTCATGGCAAAGTAACCGACGCAAAGACGGGGGAGGCCCTGCCCGGGGTCAATATTATGCTAAAGGGTTCGGAAAAAGGAAATATTGTCGGGACCACAACGGATGGAAATGGTAATTATGCATTGAACGTACCCGATTCCAATGGAATATTACTGTTCTCATACATCGGTTATAAAACGGCCGCTATACATATCAATGGTCGCGGAATAATCAATGTCGGCCTGCAGGATACGACCATCGGAGGAAAGGAGGTTGTCGTAACCGCTCTTGGCATTAAACGACATGAGAGATCTCTCGGATATTCTGTTCAAACAGTGAGGGGCAGTTCGCTGCAAAAGGTTCAGGGGGTGGATGTTGAGACTTCGTTAACTGGAAAAGTAGCAGGCCTTTTAGTTGAAAACAGTACCGGATTTACAGATGAGCCGACGATTACACTACGTGGGGAAACGCCTTTGTTGGTCATCGACGGTGTACCATACACCAATTTGACCTTAAGAGACGTGCCGGCCGACAATATCAAAAACATTAGTGTTCTGAAAGGTGCAACTGCTTCTGCACTATATGGCGACCGGGGCGCAAGTGGTGCTATCATGGTGACAACCAAAAATGGCAGTGGTGCAAAGAAGGGCTTGACGGTATCCTATAATGCCAACACAATGTTTAATGCCGGATTTTTAGCCATTCCCAAGGTACAATCAACTTTTGGACGGAAGGTTAATACTGCGACTAATACATATGCACGTACCGCTGACGGATCCTGGGGAGTTCCGATGGATGGGCGACAGGTCATACAATGGGATCCGATTTCAAAGTCATTGAAATCAATGCCGTACCTGCCGATAGGCAAGAATAATTTTCAGAATTATCTGGAGCCAGGTTATATCATGAATAATAACCTGAGTGTTACCGAGAATGGCGATTCGGGGAGCCTTCGTGCTGCCGCATCATGGCTGCAAAATAAGGGACAATACCCGAACTCGATGTTTAACAAGATCACCTATAACCTGGCTGGAGAGATGCAGAAGAATCAGTTCTCATTGTCCTCCAGTCTTTCCTTCACCCATCAGTACACTCCCAATATGGGATTCAGAGGATATACGGCCTATAATCCAATGTACAGCATGCTCATCTGGGGTACTCCTGATTATAATGTTCTTCAGTATAAGAATTACTGGCTCGTGCCCAACGAATCTCAAAATGACAGTTATACCTCTGCCGTAAACAATCCCTACTTCAATGCCTACCAAAGAACACATAGCGAAAGCCGGGACGTATTCAATGGAAGCCTTGCTTTTAAATATGATATCATGCCCTGGCTTAAAGCCACATATCGCGTTGGTTTTGATACCTACAATGACAAGCAGGAAATAACGATTTCGGAAGGCTCCCTGGTAAGTGCCGGTTCCGCCACCGTATTGTTGAATGGATCCCAGGTGTGGGGCGAGTCCAAAAAAGGATCCTATAACATGGGTCTCGGCAGAGGGTACAGCGTGAATAACGACCTGTTGTTATCCGGCGAAAAAACCATAAAAGACTTCAAAGTGAGCGGGTTTGCCGGCGGTACCATTTATTATAATCAAGATGAAGGTATGGAAGCCCTGACAAGAAGCGGCCTTTCGATTCCGGGATTCTACTCTCTCGCATCATCGATAAATCCGGTCAAGGTTGATTCAAGAATATACAAGCAACAAGTAAACAGTTTATACGGGCAATTAGCATTGTCCTGGAGAAACTTGGTGTATGCTGATGGTACCCTACGGAACGATTGGAGTTCCACGATGCCCGCTTCGAACAGCTCATATATGTACCCGTCGGCCTCGATGAGTTTTGTTGCATCCCAGTTGCTGCCAAAGATTGATTGGCTTTCATTCTGGAAGATTCGGGCTTCATGGGCTTCTTCGAAAACTCCGCCCACCATTTACGAGGTTAATTCGGTATATAATATCACCAACAATGCCTGGGGTAATTTAAACTCTGCCTCCTATCCCACCACAATTCGGGGAAATAATGTGTTGCCCCAGGCTTCCTCCACGTTTGAGTTGGGAACGGCTTTCGATGTTTTCCAAAACAGGGCATCGCTGGATGTGGCTGTCTATAAGAAGAGAATGTACGACTTCTTGGTTGCAACAGGTGTTGACCCTGCTTCAGGATTTTATAGTAATTATGTGAATACCCAGGAAGAAACCGCACGGAAAGGTATTGAAATTACAGCCAATGTCACCCCCGTAAGAACGTCAGAATGGCATTGGGACGTGTCGTTAAACTGGTCAGCTTATGCAGAGTTCTATACGAAGCTGGACTCAATTTACTCTCCGGACAACTCA
>DATFNI010000078.1:0-7023 GCA_035266485.1 Balneolales bacterium | reverse complement strand
TAAAGAAACCGGTTGCCGGTATCGCTATGGGGATGATCGTCGGCGAAAAAAATACCGTTGTTCTTTCCGACATTCAGGGGCAGGAAGACCACATGGGCGACATGGACTTTAAGGTCTGTGGTACCGCCGAAGGCATTACAGCCTGTCAGATGGATATCAAAGTCAAAGGTATCGACTATGATGTAATGGCCAAAGCTCTTGATCAGGCAAAGGCCGGACGCCTCTACATCCTCGCCAAAATGGCCGAATCAATATCTTCACCACGTTCTGAACTCTCGAAGTATGCACCGGCTTTCACCCGCCTGGAAATTGACTCCGACCAGATCGGAGCTCTTATTGGTCCGGGCGGCAAGGTTGTGCAAGGTATTCAGCGTGAAACCAATACCGAGATTGTCATTGAGGAAGAAGGCAACAAAGGCATCGTAACGATCGCAGCGCATAACCAGGAAGATTCGGAAGCCGCCGTCAAGAAAATCCGGGCCATTACCGGTCAACTTGAAGAGGGAACCATCTATGAAGGAACCGTGCGTGCCGTTAAGGAATATGGCGCTTTCGTTGAAATCATTCCTGGCCGCGATGGTCTCCTTCACATCTCTGAAATTGCACACGAACGGATTGACAAGGTACGTGACGTGCTCAAAGAAGGAGACAAGGTGATGGTGAAACTCCTAAGCATAGAGGATGGTGGTAAGCTGAGACTTTCCCGTAAGGCCATTCTTCCTAAAGAAGAAGAAACAGAAAATAACTGAAATGATAGTCTTGAGCATTGAGTCGTTAGTATTGAGATGTACTCAATGACAGATTGTTTGTGATGGAAGACTGAACGGTCTTCCTCATCCTGTTATTTATTTTAAAGTCCTGGCGTAATATGTTGCGTCGGGACTTGTTTTTACCTGTTATATTCTTCACGTCTGTTCATTGAATCAGAGTATTGTTAAAGAGGTTTGGGCCAGACATCTCATTACTCCATACTCACTACTCTGTACTAAAAAAGGATTTGTATGAAAGAAGAAGTTAGTCAGACTGAGATCGTTCAAAAAAGCACCCTTTCAAACGGTCTGCGCGTTATCACCGAAACGATCCCATCCGTCCGCAGTATTTCCGCCGGCATCTGGGTGAAAATCGGGAGCCGCTGGGAAAAAGAACCGGAGGCCGGGATTACCCATTTTCTCGAACACATGTTGTTTAAAGGAACCGACACCCGGACATCATTTGATATTTCATCAAGCATTGAGGCGACGGGCGGCTATCTGAATGCTATGACAAGCTCGGAGTATACCTGTTATTACGTTCGTTGTCTCGATTCTGAACTGGAGACGGCTATCGATGTACTTACCGACATGGTGCTGCATCCCAAATTTCCCGATGAAGAGATTGAAAAGGAAAAGAAAGTGGTGATTGAGGAGATGAAGATGTACCGGGATAACCCGGATGATTTCATTTTTGAGGAGTTCATTGGTCAGCTTTATGAACAGCATGCTTTGGGGCGGCCAATTATTGGCTATGAAAACACGGTGTCGGGATTCAAACGAAATGACCTGTTCCAGTTTGTCAATGATCACTATACCCCTGACAATCTGGTTGTTGCTGTCGCCGGCAATGCCAGCCATGAAGAAGTGCTGGAACTGCTTGAAAAGTATTACCAGCGATCGGTTCCAACGACTCGGAATGACAGCAATGGCGTAAAAAAAGACGTGCTTACTCCATATCGTCCAAGCCAAAAGACCCTAGCCCGTCCGATAGAGCAAACACATTACATCATAGGAAAACGCGGACTGTCAAGCAGCGACCCGGAACGGTACAAACTGCTGCTCATACAAACTATTCTGAGCGGTGGAATGAGTTCCAGGCTGCACCAAAACATCCGCGAGAAGTATGGCTACTGCTATTCGATCAGTGCCTTTCTCCAGTCATACCTGGACACCGGAGTTTTTGGGGTCTATATTGGCACAGACAAAGATTATCTGACGCATGTGAAGGAGCTGATATTCAAGGAATTCACTAAGCTGAAAGAAGAGCGGGTGGATGAAAATGAACTTGGACAAGCCAAATCGCAGCTTAAAGGAAAGCTTCTGCTGTCACAGGAGAGCATGAGCAGCCGCATGAACCGTCTGGCCAAGAGCGAGATCTACTTCGATCGGTTTATCACACTCGATGAACTTGTCGAAAGCATTGATGCCGTCAGTGCCGAGGATATCAGGAACTATGCAACGGAATTTTTCAACGAAGATGAATTCAGTGAAACGGTGCTCCTCCCGGAACAGAAAGAAGACGAGAAGGAAGATAGTTGAGATTTTAGACATCAGACTTTAGATTTTTGGACAAAATCGAAGTCAATTCCAATATTTTGAGAACAGGTCAAAGTACCTTAATACCTAAACACTTTTACACTTTGATACTTTAACTCATATGATCAAAATTAAAGATCTTGCAAACTATGAGGGACAGACGGTTACCCTGTACGGATGGGTCTACAATCAACGAAACAGCAAGAAATTAATATTCACCATTCTCAGAGATGGCACTGGTTTATGCCAGTGTGTGACGGCAGAGGATGATGTTCCCGCACACGTCTGGGAATCAGCATCTTCTCTGACCCAGGAAAGTTCAGCCAGTATAACTGGAACCGTTTCAAAAGACGAACGAAGTGTGGGGGGATATGAGCTGCATGTCACTGATCTGTCCATCATCCATAAAGCACACGAATATCCCATAAGCCCGAAAGAGCACGGTGTCGAATTCCTGATGGATAACCGCCATCTGTGGCTGCGCAGCCAGCGGCAGTGGGCAGCCATGCAGGTACGCGATGAGATCATCTACGCTATTCATCGATTCTTTCATGAACGTAATTTTGTCCAGTTGGATGCACCAATATTTACAGGTAACGCCGCCGAAGGAACAACCACACTTTTTGAGACCACCTATTTTGATCAGCCGGCATACCTGACTCAGTCAGGCCAGTTGTATGCCGAGGCTATGGCTATGGCACATGGCAGTGTCTATACATTCGGGCCAACATTCCGGGCTGAGAAAAGCAAGACCCGCCGCCATCTTACCGAGTTCTGGATGATCGAGCCGGAGATGGCGTTTTATGATCTGGATATGGACATGGAACTGGCTGAGGATTTAATCGGCTACATCGTTAACAGTGTTCTTACAAACAAGAAAGAACAACTCGAGATTCTGGGACGTGATATTACCCATCTCCAAAATGTAACAGCTCCATTTCCACGGATCTCATACAGTGATGCCGTAGATCTGTTGAAAAGTGATAAAACAAAAAATATGCTGGATGAGATGGAGGCATCTCATCATAGTGAACTGAAGGCGCTTGAAAAGGAAAGCCTGGAACTTCAGGAGGAATACGGTCAGGCTAAGAAAGGTCGCAAGTATCAGATTGATCGCCGGCAGCAGGACATTCGAAGCCGGTCGGAACAGGTGGAAGAAGATCTTAGGAATATCCCCGTTTGGCGAGAATCAGTACTTAACTTTCAGTGGGGCAATGACTTTGGGGGAAGTGACGAGACTTTGTTGACCATGCAGTTCGACAAACCCGTCATGGTTCACCGATACCCGGCCGAAGTCAAGGCTTTTTACATGAAACGGGATCCGGATGATAACAGACTGGCTCTTGCCGTTGATGTATTGGCTCCGGAAGGATATGGTGAGATCATCGGTGGATCGCAACGGGAAGATGATCTTGATGTGTTGCTGAAGGCCGTTGAAAAACACAATCTTTCAGAAGAAGTGTTTGGATGGTACCTGGATTTGCGACGATACGGCTCAGTACCTCATTCCGGATTTGGACTGGGACTCGAACGCACGGTCGCCTGGATTTGCGGTTTGGATCATGTGCGAGAGACGATTCCGTTCCCAAGGATGCTCGGCCGTTTAAGACCGTGATTTGGTGTAACAGCAAGTATCGCTATAGTAAAATGTTCGGGATAAGAATAGGAGGAAAATGGATGAAAAACAGTTTTTCAGACACCACATTCACCTCCTCACCCGTCATTCCCGTGGATACGGGAATCTCAGAAAAGACTATCTTTTGACTGATATCCAAGTGTATAGGATTTTTTAGATTTTGTAAGTTCTTAAACCAGATATTAATGGATTGATAATTAGAAATGGCCAGAAAAACCAGTCTTGAGCAATTCCAGGATTTATTAGCCGAATTAAAAGGGGAGAAACTAAAGCCTGTTTACTACGTGGTCAGTGTAGAATCATTTTTCCTGGATCGTATCTTTGAAGTGGTTTCGGCCATGGTCCCGGCAGATCAAAAGGACTTCAATTTTGATGTTTTGTTTGGCCGTGAAACTGACATGGATCAGATTGTCTCTATAGCCCGCAGTTTCCCGATGATGGCCGACCGGCGCGTTCTGATCGTGAGAGATTTCATGGCCGTCTCCGAAGGTGTTTCTGTGGGCAGACCCGAAGAGATAATTCCCTACCTGGAAAATCCCAATCCCACAACACTATTTGTTCTGATTGATGAAAAAGCACCTCCAGGCAACACAAAATTAGGTAAGGCGCTTCAAAAAAATGAGCATGTCGGCTTCTATAAATTTGATTCTGTTCCTGATTACCGGTTGCCGGATTGGATTGTTGAGTGGGGCCGTTTGAATCATGAGATTAGAATCGATCCGGCCGCGGCCCAGGTTCTTGCTCAACATGTCGGGGATAATCTTCTTCAGTTAACCAGCGAGCTTGAAAAGCTAAGTAACTATGAAGGGGAAAACCGGACAGTAACGCCTGAAGCGGTTCGTGAATTGGTTGGAATAACGCGTGAATTTGATGTTTTCGAACTTAAAGATGCGATTCTGTCACGGAATCCTGCAAAAGCCTTATTTGTGACCAACCAGATGCTCGCCAATTCGGATAACTCAACCGGCGAGGTCATGAAGACCATCGGCTTTCTGTACAGCTATTATACAAACCTTTGGCAGATATGCCGGGCGCGCGACCGTAGCCTGGCGCCTGATCGTATTCAACAACTGTCCGGCGTTAGAAGTACTTATTATTTTAATAACCTTATGAAGGATGCCCGCTCGTTTCACACTCAGGATTTTCCCCTCATTTTTGAAATACTACTTGATGCCGACAAAGCCGCCAAGGGCTTTGGCAACCTCAGCGCAGAAGACGCCTTTCTGATGACAATTAATAAGCTGGTGCTTGTGTTAGCGTGATTGATTTAACGTGAGTGCGAGCTAAAGAAGCATTTCCCGAAATCTTAAATGCACAAAATACAAATGACAAGCCCGGTTGATCGGGAACCCTATCTGCGCTTAAAATGGTCGTTTTTATAATAAAAGTTTGACCCTGACAGAATTTCAAGGATAATCAATAAGATATGCCAATTAACATGAATTTGGAATAAGAATCAACGAAAGAAGATTAGAACACAGGCAACGCGGACTGCGCCCGCAGAAAGGATGATGAGAATGGAGGGGCTACGTCCCCCGATTGGGATTCACGCGGACGAAAATTAAAGATGACTTATCTTCATTGGAATCACGTTAATTATTGCCATTTTCGCAGTACCATGTTGCTTTGATTAAATCGTGTGGTATTTTTATAAAATGAATTTTTATCAGACCATTTACCCTCTTTAAGATGAAACAGATAGCTACGCTCCTAACCATATTTTTTTTTGCAGGAATGTGTCATGCACAAAACAAGATCACTTTTCCCGCGAATAAAGTTGTACCGAGTCAGCGGCAGATTGAACACCAGGAGATGGAAATTGTAGGGTTTATACATTTTAGCGTGAACACATTCACAAACCGTGAATGGGGGACCGGGAAAGAAAACCCGGACATTTTCAATCCAACGCATTTGAATGCTCATCAATGGGCCGAGGTTGCAAAGGAGGGAGGCATCAAGCTTTTGATCCTCACGGCCAAGCACCACGATGGCTTTTGCCTCTGGCCATCGAAGTACACGAATTTTTCGGTCAAATCCAGCCCATGGGAAAATGGGAAAGGGGACGTCGTAAAGGATCTGTCTGTTGCTTGTCGTCAGGTTGGTATCAAATTTGGATTGTATCTGTCTCCGTGGGATATGCATGAACCAACCTATGGAACTCCGGCTTACATCACCCATTATACCAACCAGTTGCGAGAACTCCTGACGGAATACGGCCCCATTTCGGAGTTCTTTTTTGACGGGGCAAAATCGCCGGAATATCAGAAGAAATCGATTTATGATTTTCCTAAATGGTGGGGCATGATCCGAAAGCTGCAGCCGCAATGCATTATCTTTTCAGATATCGGTCCTGATGTTCGCTGGATTGGCAACGAACGGGGATTTGCCGGTAAAACAAACTGGAGCATGTTCTCACCGGAACGCGAAGGCATTGGAAAGACCCACAATCCCTATCAAAATCAGGGCGATCCGTATGGTACCAAATGGGTTACCGGTGAATGTGACGTATCTATACGCCCGGGATGGTTCAATCATCCATCACAAGATTCGCTGGTCAAATCCCCTCAGGAACTGGTCGACTTATATTATAAGTCAGTCGGTCGCAATGGGGTGCTGTTGCTGAATTTGCCCCCAAACAAAGAGGGGCTGATCAGTGCACCGGATATCAAATCAGTGAAAGAGTTTCATGCCATCTTGCAGGCTACCTTTGCTCATAACCTGGCTCAGACTGGTAACGTTAAGCCGAGCAGCATTTACAGGAACAGCAATCAGTTTGCCGGTGAACGAATACTGGATAAAAAGCCGGAAGATACGTTCTGGGCGGCGGATCCATCAGACAATAAACCAGTTTTGACGATAGATATGCCAAAGCCCGTTACATTTGACAGAATTATGCTTCAGGAACCCATCAAGTATGGTCAGAGAATCGCAGCTTTTGCCGTACAGGCGTTTATGGACGGACGCTGGCAGGATATTGCCGGCGGCACGACAATCGGGTACAAGAGGCTGCTGCGTATTAAACCGGTAACAGCCAGTCAGGTCAGAATTATCTTTTTGTCGTACAACAATACCCCGGCACTGTCAAATTTCGGACTATAT
>DATFNI010000077.1:0-14526 GCA_035266485.1 Balneolales bacterium | reverse complement strand
GGTGCCGGAGTAAGCAGCGGGATCTATATTTATCGTTTACGGGCAGGAGATTTTGTACAAACACGAAAGATGCTGCTGATGAAGTAGAGTCTGATTTCGATCCCGATCCATCGGGAAGAAATCTATCCTGTCCTGAAGCGTAAAAAAACGACTTCACTTATTTCGTACTTACGGGCAATATAGATATAGACTATAGAGAGATTAAAAAAACGCTCCTGTCGCAAGCCCGTGATGATAACAAAAAAAGTAAAGTATCCCAATTATTATGTTAATTAAACTTGACATATAGATAGAAATGGTCTACTTTAAGTAAAGCAAACATTACATAATGACAAATGAGGATGACTTATGAGAAAACAAAACAACAATACGGGCAAATGGGTGGCTCGTACGAACAAGAGAACGATTCAGCTTGCATACTGGACAACGGGCTGGGTGGTGACAATGGCATTGGCGACTTTTGGTCCCAAATTTCTATGGCATTCCAATGAACTGCTGACTCTGCTCGCAATACTCATTAACCTTGGGTTTGGCATTGGAATGATTATGGCAAACATACGGTACCTGAAAGTGCTGGATGAAATGATGCAAAAAATACAACTCGAAGCTATGGGGTTGTCACTGGGTATTGGAGTCGTGTGTGGCCTTAGCTATTCTCTTTTGGATACCACAAATCTTATCTCATCAGATGCAGAAATATCATACCTGATCATATTGATGAGTCTTACATACCTTGCCGGAATTTTTACAGGACACCGGAGGTACCGATGAAAAATCGTTTGAAAGTACTGCGTGCCGAACGGGATTGGACGCAGGCTGAACTGGCCGCTGCACTGGAGGTCTCCCGACAGACAGTCAATGCTATTGAAACAGGCAAGTACGATCCAAGTTTACCCTTGGCATTCAAAATTTCGCGGCTGTTTGAGAAGGCAATTGAAGATATTTTTCAGGACGAGGACGTAGCCCGTTATAATTCTTCCCATTCTCATCATCCCTTCGGCGGGTGAAGTCTGCGTTGTCCGTGTTCTATTCTCTGTATAGTCGATTCTTAGGAGGCTTTGCAAAACCTTTATTTTTACCTCACCAAGCATCTCCTGATTTACAGGAGAGGCGTAAGAGGGTGGTTTGCAAAGCCTTCTCTTATCTCGCATCACGTTCATAATCTTCCGGTAACTAAAAATTATGATATGATATTTATTTGAGTAACTGTTACTTTCCGGAATAAGTGGATGGAAATATCACATGCCTAATAAAAGTTATTTCATACTATCAGTGAGCATTTTGATTGCAGGTTTGGCCTCCGCCATCGCCTTTGCAATACAAAATGTCCCTGTCTGGATGTTTGTCGGGATTGCAATATTATTAGCTGGTATCATTCTCCTGATCCATTGGAGTACGATCAGTTATGAGTGGCAATGCGAAGAATGTAAAACCACCGTTCAATTAACAATGTGGGAAAATGTAAGGGGATTGAATGTCGGGGTGAACAGAAAATATCTTTTTTGCCCAACCTGTAAGAAAAAGGTTACTTTCAGGGGAATAAAGAAAACCCCAGAATAAAGGCTGTTAACTTTATGGAAAACCCCGGACCGGTCATTTCACTAAATTTTGGGGATAATCAGATCATTCTGAATGTGGTGAAAGATAACGATTCAGACCGTTCCAAAACTCTTTGGGTGGGCTTGATGCAGGATATTCTTTCCCGGCTACAGCATGAACCAGCAACGGCTTATGAACTCGAGGTGACAATCGCCGACATCGAGGATAGCCTGATGCCCATCATTTCAAAGTTACCGGAACGCCGGTATTTAGCGACATCGGAACCGGCAATTTCACAGATCGCAATGATCGCGGGCTTTGGTACCGATGAACCGGTAGATCTTACAATGGAAACAGTAGAACTTCTTTATAACTGTCTCGTGGATATGGCCTATGGAACACCATCTGCCAGGCTGGGAGTACCGGAAACGCGCGAGTTTGCCGCTGCAGTCCTTTTTCTACGCGAATTGATGCACCATGCAGGTTTCGATGTAGTCCACATTCGTCCTTGATGAACGGGAGAAATATGCCGGTTACTGGCAGATTAAAACGTAAGACATTATAATATCAGAGTGATCACAGTTTGTTGTGGCGTTATTTTTTGCGAGTCATTTCCATGGAACCATAATTGTTAGGGATTAGGCGTATGGATTTCACATCTATGATCAAAAAACCGGGTGCTTTCCTGCCATTGGTAATGTCGTTTGCCGCTCTTGCCACGGTGATCATTCATATCATCCTGTTTGGTGTTGCCCGCCAGGCTGATGAAGGGGTCTCCGCCCATATTTTTCAACTTCTCATCGTTGCAGAGGTGCCGGTTGTTGTTTTCTTCACGATTAAGTGGCTGCCAAAGTTCCCCAGACAGACGCTGGAGACCCTGGCATTACAAATTCTCGCCGTACTGGCAGCACTTGCGCCCGTTTTCTATTTCCATTTTTAACGGGATAAAGCATCTTAATGCTGGATTGGGTATCCTCGCCCAATCGTTCTGCGCCGCTTGTTGACCAAGCGAGGACGCCGGGTACTAACTTTATGGAGCATCAACTTATAAACGCTCTCAGTTCATCAGGTATCCTACGTAGTCTCAGGGCCTTTTCGATCTCATACGGCACAGCTTCATCATCATTAAGATTCCTCGCCTCACCACTTTCCAGCGCCACTTCGGGCACCCCGTTTCGATAGCCGATACGGTTGGTGACAACAGATGGGACACGATGTCCGGGTGTGATGATGCCAGTCAGGTTAAGTGGATCGGCTGCGCTTATGGTGAGTATTGTTTCATTTGCTGGTTCTTTCCGGACGTTACGCAGGAGCCCCACCGCCTCGGTGAGCGCAAACTGCTCTCCTGAAAATCCATTTACAAAACGTCCGCCGCGCACCTCACCGCGAGCTTCCAGTCTCCAGTAGAAACGGATCAGATCTCTCCATGGCGGAGCCGAGGCCTCCCTGGCCAGCAGGCGGTGAAAGACAATCCCATACCGGCGGAGCAGTAGCCAGGCCCATCGCTCCAGATACTCATCGGATCTGTTCTCCTCGGGTTGTTCAATTCGTGACTGAACCAAGGACCAGCGGCCGGCCGTATCAACGCCGAACGGTGCTGTCTTTCCATGGTGCTTATGTCTTCTTCCACCATGTGAATGTCGTTTTTCGACGGGGACAAGAAGGGCTCTCAGACCGGAGAAGCTGTCGGAAGTGACCAAACCGAATGCTGCCAGCTCACCCAGGGCCATCTCGACATAGGAGGGCAGCAGCCGGGTTCCGGAAACCAGGTCATGGAAGAAGGAAGCACCTCTTTTTTGAAGCATTTCAAGTACATCGCGGGCATGGAAGCTCAGATCCAGTGTGCCCGGATCCTGTAAAATTCCGGGTTGCAGAAGACATCCGGCATCGTCACGTTTCCATAATGCAATGGGAGACGAACGAATGGGTCCGGTGGACTGGAGCCCCTGTCCATTACCGGAAGGGAGAGTGATGCGTCCCCACGTTATCCGGCCGGATGTGCACAGATGGTCCAGGTATTCAGGCGAATAATCATTGCAACGGGAAGGCAGGACTTCCGTCTCCCACGCGGCGGCCGGAAGTTCGATGCCTTCAAGCTGTTCAAGGACTGACATCAGACCTTCCTCGCCTGCGACCCTCTGATCCGGTAATACCCGTTGCCACTCAAACAAGAATCGCATAAAATCAGCCCGGCTTACCGGTTGAATCTCGGCACGAAGCCGTTCCAGTGTATAGCGATGAATGCGTGCCAGCAGGTGGCGGTCGCACCACTCCAGTTCATCAGTACCCGGGGTAAAGTGTCCGCGCAATATTGTGCCTTCCGATTCTAGCGCGTGAAGGATCATGTTCACTTTGTTCTCGTCTGTCCCGAATATGGCAGCAAGTTGGGCAACAGTGACGGGACCCATGAGAGCCATGCGGCTGCGGAGCAATTCTTTCCATGATTCGGAAGGATCGGTTTCCCCGGCATCAGTCCTCGGTTGAGCGGCCTGACGGTGGGGAACCGTTTGACCGCTGGCATCGGGCCAAATGAGTAGGGCATGTTGTAGATTCTCAGCCGCGATCCAAAGTACGGGTGAACCGGATGACGATAGTTTTATAACCCGACCCTGGTTCTGCAATTCCCTGAAGAAGGTTTGTCCGTCCGTTTGATTTCGGGATTGTATCTCTTCATCTGTCAAAAAACCGAAAGTAAGCAGGCTGTCATGCAGTTCGTCGGCGTTTTCAATCCGTGGCCATGCTTCATCCCGAACCCGTTGGATGGCTTCGAGGTCCAGGATGCCTTGTTCACCGGAAGACGGTTCGAAAGACCGGCGGGTATAGACAGCGCGGGTACGGCGTTCCTCCAGTGGGGCATCATCCAGGAAAGCATAAGGATTGGCCGTCAGAAGCTCATGGGCAAGTGCGGAAGGTTCCGGAGTGTCGCAGGCAACAAGCTTTAGATCGCCAGCTTGGACCTGTTGCAGGATGGCTTCCAGTCCATGGAGGTCCATGACTTCCTCCAGGCAGTCTCGTATCGTTTGGCGGACCAGCGGGTGATCGGGGACCTCCCGGTCGCCGGCGATATTTTCCAGGCAAGCGGCTGCGTCAGGGAAAACGGATACCAGCAGGTCTTCTGCCTGCATGCGCTGGAGCTGCGGAGCAACCTTGCCGCCGCTACGCCATCGTAGCATCGCCAGTGACATAGTGGCATTCCAGCGCCAGCGGGTTTGAAACATCGGGGCATCGAGCAGAGCCTGTACGAGCAGATTTCCCACAGTATTCGGATGCAGGTACCGGAAGACATCATCCAGCGGAAAGGAGTGCTGCGGACCCAGGGAAAGGAGCACTCCTTCTTCGGTAGCTACTGCCTGCAGCTCAAAATTAAACTGCCGGCAAAAACGCTTGCGCAGGGCCAGTCCCCATGCCCGGTTGATCCGGCTTCCAAACGGAGCATGAAGAACAAGCTGCATGTCACCGGCCTGATCAAAAAAACGTTCCAGCACCAGCGTTTTCTGCGTTGGAATGACTCCCAATAGTCGTTTTGTTTCTGCCAGGTACTCCACAATCTGCAGGGCTGCAGGCTGCGAGAGCCTTAGTTCGGCTGCCAGCCAATCGATGGCACACTGGTCATTGAGAGTTCCATTTGAATCAGGTAAAGAGTCTTCCAGTCTCAGTTCAACCTCTCTCCTCAGTTCCGATACGGCTGCCGACAGCTCCGGGCTACGGGACGGGGCTTCGCCAAACCAGAACGGGATACCCGGCGGCTGGCCGCGGGCATCTTCCACCCGCACCGTTCCGCTTTGAATGCGCAGGATTCGCCAGGATGAGCTGCCAAGCTGAAACACATTTCCGGGCATGCTTTCCACTGCAAAATCTTCATCGACCGTGCCGATGAAGGTCTCCTCCGGTT
This sequence comes from Balneolales bacterium, assembly GCA_035266485.1. GTDB lineage: Bacteria > Bacteroidota > Rhodothermia > Balneolales > DATFMH01 > DATFNI01. The sequence goes on along the minus strand of DATFNI010000077.1, from coordinate 9,095 downwards.
CCAGGATCACCCGGTAGTCGGCATTGTCCGGGATAGCTCCACCCGAAGTGAGCGCTGCCAGCCTCGAGCCTCGACGTCCGTGCAGCCGTCGGTTGATGGCGTCGTAGTGTATGCGTGCTCCACGCCGTCCCTTTTGGGTGGTGAATCCCCTTGATAACATCTGAACAATTTCGTCGAACTCGTTGCGGCTCAGGTTTCGATAAGGATATGCCCGATGTAACATGTTGAAAAGTGACGCCTCATCCCAGTTCTCGCATGCGACTTCCGCTACAATCTGCTGGCTAAGGATATCAAGCGGGGCAGCCGGTATAATGATCCGGTCAAGTTCACCTTTTGTAACACACCACAGAAGGGCAGTACACTCGACAAGCTCATTCCGGGTTAGTGGGAAGAGGCGGCCCTTCGGTGTTCCTTCGACGGTATGGCCGGAACGACCAACGCGCTGCAGGAATGTTGAGATACGGTGAGGCGATCCGATCTGGCAGGCAAGATCGACATGGCCGATATCGATGCCCAGTTCCAGGGAAGCCGTAGCGACCAATGCACTAAGTGACCCTTCCTTCAGCCGCCGTTCCGCTTCCAGGCGCGCATCCTTTGAAAGACTCCCGTGATGGGCCATGATACATCCTTCGTCAAGGCGCTTGCCCAGATAATGAGCTGTCCGTTCCGCCTCGCGGCGTGTATTGACAAAGACAAGCGTGGTCTTATGTTCCTTGATAAGTGCGGCAAGACGATCGTACAACTCCTCCCGCATCTCACCGGACATGACCGCTTCAAGGGGGGAGTCAGTGAGTTCAAGCTGCAGGTCAAGCGGACGGGAATGGCCTTCGTCTATGATGATGCAATTCGGATTGTCGTTTTCATCCAGGTTCGTAGTCCCAACCAGGAACCGGGCGACTTCTTCAACAGGTTTCTGGGTCGCAGAAAGACCAATCCTCTGCAGGGGATGCCCGGCAACATGTGCAAGGCGCTCGAGGGTTAATGCAAGGTGCGATCCGCGCCGTGATTCAACGATGGCGTGGATCTCATCCACAATCACCGTACGGACGGTGCTGAGCATCTTTCTGCCCTTTTCGGTGGTCAACAGTAGATAGAGTGATTCCGGTGTGGTGACCAAAAGATGCGGCGGTTTTTTGAGCATTGCCTGGCGTTCGGCAGAAGGCGTATCACCGCTGCGCACAGCAGCCGTTATCCGCGGGGCTTCGATGCCCATTTCGTTAGCCACCTGCCGAATCTCCCTGCGCGGTTCCGCCAGGTTTTTGTGAATATCAGCACTCAGTGCCTTGAGGGGGGACACGTAGAGCACCCGCGTCTCATCCGGCAGAGATCCTCCGTTGGCTTCACCCTCACGTAGTAGTTCGTCCAGAGTATTTAGAAAGGCAGTCAGCGTTTTGCCGGAACCAGTCGGTGCTGAGATCAGCGTATGCCGTCCTGTTCGGATTGCTTCCCAGCCCCTTTCCTGTACCGGGACCGGCCGGCGAAATTTTCCGGCAAACCACCGCTGAACAGCAGGATGAAACCCGGTGATGCCGTGTGTTTCAGGGATCAATGATGCATCCGTCCCCGGTTCAGCAGGCAGTTTTTGATTGATAGTGTTTGGCATAGATAAAAGCAGGTCCCGGTTGTTGTTGGTAAACGATTCGTAATTTAATCAATTGTTCTTTTAAGGGATATGAATGGGCTGGAGGAGGAATCAGGAATTAGGGATCCGTCGGAGATGCTTGGACAACAAGCATCGCATAAGGTCATCAACCTGTCGCACCGGAACTTGGTGCGACTTGTGACAGAGTGCAAACAAACAGATAAGAAAAACATCCAATAATTTTATACATTCCCAGAGTTATGTGTGGGTAACATATCAGCCTCTTGTATGAGAGGGATGTAGCAGTCTGTATCAGGCAGTGCTGCATGCGTTTTTTTAACAAAAAAGGAAATTGAAGAATGTCTCATAATTACCTCATGCATAACCGTTCCGCCAACAGGGTAACCTCTTCTTTTCGCCATTCGTTTACTGCCTTTCCGGCTTTCATTGGGTTACTCCTCACGCTTGTTTTTATCACATGCAGCAACGCGAAACCGGCAGGTAAGTCGCACAAAACAGGGCAGTGGATTGGAACCTGGGGTGCGTCACAACAGCTCGTCGAACCGCGCAACATGCCCCCGGAACCCGGATTAAGTGGCAACACCCTTCGGCAGGTCGTGCATGTCACGCTCGGCGGCAACACCTTGCGGTTGCGATTATCCAACAAATTCGGAACCACCCCCCTCACGATCGATGCCGTTCATGTCGCGGTCACGGAAGACAGCAGTGGCATTGTTCCTGGCACGGACAAGGCATTGACATTTAATGGGAAGCATGGAATCACCATCCAGCCGGGTGCTGAGATCATGTCGGATCCTTTCCCGTTCGAACTGAAGCCGCTCAGCAATGTGACAATCACGATCCACTATGGTCATATCTCACCGAATGTAACGGGACATCCGGGATCACGGGCCACTTCCTACCTGGTGACAGGGGATCATGTTTCTGCAACAAATATCACTGGTGCCCAAAAGATGGATCACTGGTACACCATCGAAGGTATTGAGGTGTTGGCGCCTGAGTCAGCTGCCACCGTTGTTGCGCTGGGCAACTCTATTACGGATGGGCATGCTTCGGGTACAAATAAAAACGGCCGGTGGACGGATGACCTGGCACGTCGACTCCAGGCAAACCCTGCCACCAAAGAAATATCGGTTCTGAACGAGGGTATAGGCGGAAATTGCATTCTTCATGGTTGTCTTGGTCCGACTGCACTAAGCCGGTTTGACCGTGATGTGATCAACCAGCCAAAAGTGAAGTGGCTTATCATCCTGGAAGGGATCAATGACATCGGCGGGGCACATGGCGTTAAAGCATCGGAGATAGTCGCCGACCGACTGATCGACTCTTACAAATGGATGATCAAGGTAGCCCACGCCCACGGCATCAAAGTGTATGGAGCGACGATGACTCCTTTTGCCGGCTCGTTTTATGACAGACCGGGCCACATAGCAGCCTGGAAGAAAGTCAACAAGTGGATCCGGACCAGCGGACAGTTTGACGCCGTTATTGATTTCGATGCCGCCATGCGTGATCCGGCACATCCGTTGCACTTGCTGCCAAAAGGGGATTCCGGCGATCACCTTCACCCGAATCCGCTGGGTTACCGGATGATGGCGAAGGCGATTAACCTGTCGCTTTTTAAGTGAAATAGTTATCGGGATTAGAGAATTAGAAATCTGGAAGGTGGGAGTCCTAAGGATTATGACGGTCGTCTTTCACTCGTCCATTCATTATTTACCAGAAAACGCCGCATGACCTTGTCATTGCGAGAAACGAAGTGGAGCGAGAGATGCGGCAATCCCGCGGTAGCAGGAAACGATCGCTTTTACGATAGTTGCCATATTTAACGAGGTTGTCACGCCCTGCCCGATCGAAAGCAATTCAAAAAGCCATTTGGTATTTATGGCAGTTAGCGGAGGCGCAGTCATCATAAAGGGACCCCTCACAAAGGCAAATTCTTTTAATTGGCTTTATCTTCCCATATAATTCTTACCGGACTTTAACTATAGCTTTTTGCGTAAAGCGATAGTGCTATTAGGATATCAAAACTGATTTATTCAAATTACCGGTTGTAATTACATAGTTTACGTTTAAGCCAGCGAATACATAAATTGGGTTGATCAGGTGACAATATCAGCCTATCTCAAAAATAAAGAAGAGAATCTCGCCATCGGTATAAAAATAACCGACTGAATATTGTGCATTAACATGAAATAATAACAGTCTAAATTGATTTGTCTTATGCAAGGCTTAATGATGGATTATCCGCTAACGACCAACACCATTCTTGAATATGGCAACAGTGTATTCCACCATAAAAAGATAGTTACGTATCTGCCTGGCGGGGCAAGACATGAGTACACTTTCGGCGACATGTATAAGCGCTGCAAGAGGCTGGCCAATGCGTTAACGAACAAGCTTGGTATCACGAAAGGGGATGTGGTGGGTACCTTTGCATGGAATCACGCGCCACACGTAGAATTATACTATGGGATATCCGGAATAGGTGCTGTATGCCATACGATAAATATCCGTTTGTCGAGTCAGCAGACGGAATACATAATCAACCATTCGGAAGACAAAGTCATTTTTGTTGATGCAACCCTGGTACCGCTTTTAGAAAAAATAGCGCCGCTATTTGAGACCGTAGAACATTTTGTGCTGATAAATGCACCGGAAGATTTTGCGACTACATTACCCAATACGATTCAATATGAAGAGTTGCTGGCAGATCAGCCGGAAGAATTTGAATGGCCGTCTCTGGATGAAAATGACGCCAGCGGCATGTGTTACACGAGCGGAACAACCGGTTTGCCGAAAGGAGTATTGTATTCCCATAGATCTACATTTTTGCATGCACTTACCGTTACCACACCCAACGCTGCAAATGTAAGTGACTGGGATACGCTTTTATTGATTGTACCGCAATTTCATGTGATGGCATGGGGAGCACCGTATATGTGTCTGCTGGCCGGATGTAACATGGTACTGCCTTCATCAAATTTGAAACCTGAGGCACTTATCAAAATTCTCCGGGATGAGCATATTAATAAGGCCAATGGGGTTCCAACAATTTGGCTGGGTATTTACCAGGCTTTGAAGAAGAATCCGCCGAAAGAGAAACTCGCTCTTGAAGAATATCTCGTGGGGGGTTCGGCATTGCCGGCAAGCCTCATCAAGGCATTTGAGAAGGATTTTGGGATCAGGGGAGTCCATGCATGGGGAATGACGGAAACATCACCCCTGGGTACCGTTAGCCGGCTGCAATCCAAACATGAACAGTTATCGGATGAGGAAAAACTTAGCGTTCGTGCCAAGCAAGGGATTGCTTTCCCCGGAGTTGAGCTACGGATTGTAAAAGATGACGGCTTTTTAGCACCACGGGATGGAAAGACCATGGGAGAGTTGCAAATAAAGGGAGCATGGACCATCAGTTCCTATTTTAAAACCCAAAACCTGGAGAATTTTACCAAAGACGGGTGGTTTAAAACAGGGGATGTCAGCACGATGGATGAGGACGGATATATGGAGATTACGGATAGAAAGAAAGATCTCATAAAAAGCGGGGGAGAGTGGATATCCAGTGTGGCACTGGAGTCTGTCTTGATGTCCCATCCCAAAATAAAAGAAGCGGCCGTGATCGCTATTCCGGATGATAAATGGATGGAAAGACCTCTAGCAGCAATCGTGTTGAAAGATGGCCAGGATAAACCTTCCGAGGAAGAATTGATCGAGTTTTTGTCAAAAGATTTTGTGAAATACCAGGTTCCCAGGGACTATGTCTGTGTAAATGAGATTCCGAAAACAAGTGTAGGCAAATTTGATAAGAAAGAGCTCAGAAGGCTGCTTGCTGAAGGGAAACTCGTTTGATAATGTGGGCGAAGCATACGCGCATATCCGTAACGTTGAATTAAAAGGAATCAGGAATTGGAAATTAGAGAATTCGGAAAGTACGAATGGATGGTTGATTGATTGTCCGCAGGATTCCATTTGAGTATGAAAGTATACTATTCTATCACTCATCCACCCATTCAATCAATACCACACACTGGCGCACCAAGACCCGATGTAACATACGACAGACTCTCTTTCACTATCTTACCATGCTGATTTGATTCCAAGAATCTTTTTTTAATCTTGTCTAAGTTTATATAACTAACGGTTTTTTTATAATGGTATGTTAGCTGCCACCCATAAAAGAAGAAGTATTCGTGATGCCCTTTTTACCGACTGGTCGGCAGTCTGGTATGAATTGGGCGTCTGGCTTGTGCCAGGGGTTTTAAGTAAATTATCCGCCGCGGCAGATCGTATGTTAGCCCCTGATGTGCAGGGTTGATAGTCACCTAAGGAAGACAGATGCAATTATCCGACTTTAAATATCATCCGAATCCGTTAGAAACCGGATCTATAGAGAAATCAGGTTCAAGATGTAATTGTTGCGCAGCTGTTACAGGATATATTTACACAGGCCCCATTTTCGCTGAAGACGAATTGTATGATAAGAGTTGCCCCTGGGGTTTTGCTACACTTCTTCCCGGAACAAGCAGACACCAGGGAGACCTTGTATGAGTACCGCCCGCCGTGTCCCTGCCGCGTGGGTGCTCAGCATTCCCGTTGCCACCTTTGGCCTGGTGTTCGGTTTTATCATCGTCACCATGCCGCAGATTCTTGCAGCCCAGAATGTTCCCGGCGGCGACATCGCAGAGGCTGTTGCCGTCGTCTCGATTCCGAATTTCCTGGTTTTCCTGATCGCGCCGATTCTCGATGTCCGTTTCCGGCGCCGCACCTACGCGATCGTGTTCGGCTTGCTCGGGGTATTCGGTACGGCGCTCACGGTATTCTACCACCCGTCGAAAGTGGAGATCGAAGCCGTCATGGTGGTCGCAAGCCTGTCCATCGCCCTGTACGGCGCTGCGGTCGGCGGCTGGACCGGGGCCCTGGTCGACAAGGACAATCACAGCAAGCTCGGCTCGTGGAACACGATCTTCAACATCTGCAGCGGTGGCCTCGGCGTACTCATATCCGGCTACCTGACACAGCATCTGTCTCCGGGCCATGCCGCGCCGCTTGTGCTGGTCATCTTCCTGGCACCGATGGTTTCATTCTTTTTCATTCCGTCTCCCGCGGCAGATGGTACCCTGGCCAGCGAGAGCTTCAGCCGCTTCGGCCGCAACGTCATCTCACTGTTTGAACGCCGTGAAGTGCTGGTGGCCCTGGCCATGTTCATCCTGCCTTCCGCCTCGTTTGCGCTGACCAATACACTAGGGGGTTGGGGCAAATACTTTCACGCCAGTCCGGGCCTGGTAAGCTTCTACGGCGGCATGGGCAGCATCGTGGCGGGTGTGATCGGCAGCTTCCTGATTCCGCCCATCGCCAGGAAGTTCGCGTTGCGACGCATGTATCTCGCCATCGGCATCATTGGCGCCTGTTTCACGCTCAGCTTGTTGCTGCTGCCGCGCACATCGGGCACCTTCGGCATTGCCTTTGTCGGCGAAAATCTCTTCCAGGCCGCAGCGTTCGCCACTGCCTTCGCCATCATTTTCGATGTCATCGGCAAGGGCAATCCGCTCGCCGCCACCATCTTTGCCGTACTCACCAACGCCATGAATTTGCCCATCATTTACATGGAAGTCATCGATGGCCATGGCTTCGACTGGAACGGCGTCACGGGTGCTTTCCTCGTCGACGCCATGGTCAGCGGTGGTATCTGCGTCCTGCTCTGGATCGTGCTTTTTAAGGTTCTGCGCGTGCAGAACATGCACCCCTCCGCCAAACTCCAACACGCCGTTCCAGAAACCGATTAGCACGTTGGACAACCTCAGTCAGCCATCTTGAATATCTACAGAGAGAGAATGGACGTTGATACAATGTTTCAAGGTATCCCCCCATGGTCTGTGCACAGGGGATAGCTAAATTGTTCGCCGTTGCTCTGATGGATGGGGGTTAGCATGTAGCAACTATCATTTCAATTACCTACCTCACCACAATTTTTAAACACATTACCCTGGAAGGATTTTGCATTAACCGTATCCCATTTTATATATCATCATGAGAACAAATCCATAATCAATGTCACGTACCTTCTACATTTACGTCCTAACAAGCAAATGAAACGCAGTTCTTTATACTGATATGACTAATGATCTGCACTGATAGATGGTAAATTGAACTTACGATAGTATTCATATTCACTCATTCATCCATCCAATCATTTGTCCTCATCGAAACGCCGCACCACCTTGTCATTGCGAGAAACGAAGCGGAGCGAGTGACGCGGCAATCCCGTTAAATCGGAACCGATCGGTTCACAGACAGCAGCCATATTTATATCCCGATACTTCGAGACCACGTCGCCCTGAAGGGTCTCCTCGAGATGACAACCCTTTTTTGATTGGCTTACAGCCTGGCGAACAGAAAACCCGATGTGACTTGTGGCAGACCCCTAAATCCCCTGAAGGGGACTTCGTTTCATTCTTTATGGCACGAGCTGGCTGTCTGCGAGATGTCCGTTTGGAATATTCAGGTTAGTGGAGCGGGAAGGAGATATAATCATTACAGATTGGCTCAAGCGTAGCTTTAATATGACTGGAGACAATAAGAATCTGTCCATTTGAAATAAAATCTTTAAGCAGGTCTATTGTGGCTTGTTTGCTCTCTTCATCGAGGCCCTTAAAAGGTTCGTCCATTAGGAGGATGGCAGGACTAGCTATCAATGCTGCAGCAATCTGGGCTTTTTTCATCATTCCACTTGAATACGTTCCAATAAGATTATTCCTGCGCTCATCGAGCAAAAGCTGATCAAGTAGACCGTTGATTTTGTTTTGAGTGTCGGAATTCCAGAGACCTCTGTTTCTCATAACCCACTCCAGAAGTTCAATCGTCGAAAGATAGCCGGGTAAATCAGGCTGGTCATAGACAATCCCAACCTTGGAAAGGTATTGATGTGGATGATTGAAGATATTTAAATCGCCATATTTTATACTGCCTGAAGTGGGGAATGCAGAAACAGATAGTAATCTCAAAAGCGTTGTTTTCCCTGAACCATTGGGACCAACCAGGGCGGTTGCTCTGCCTTTCTGGAATTCATAATTGAATTCTGAAATCACATACGGACCGACATTATATCTTTTCGAAAGATTATCAAGTTTCAAATGAAATGTATCAGGCATATTGAGATGAAAACTTAAATTCATGAAATAGTGTGAGAACACTACTGACTGTCAGGGTCGTAACAGCATAACTGAGGCTCCAGAAAAGTACTTCGGTAAAACTGAAAGTGTTTGAAAACGTGGCAATAAGTAACAAACTTAATCACTACTGACCGACAAAAGCTCAATATCTGTTGATTTTGTTTTTATATTATTCATATTCAATCACTACTGACCGACAAAAGCTCAATATCTGTTGATTTTGTTTTTATATTATTCATATTCAATTGTTTACAAATTGATTTTCTGTTTTTAAAAAACCTACCCCCCCTCAAAAGAGGGACATTTGTACGGTTGCGGGA
>DATFNI010000076.1:0-7267 GCA_035266485.1 Balneolales bacterium | reverse complement strand
TGCATCGCAGTTGCAATCAGGAAGCCACCCATGAAAAGGAAGATCAGCGGATTGGCATATGGCTTGGTTGCCTCACCTACCTTCATAACGCCAAATAAAGGGAAAAGCACGATTGGCAAGAGTGCCGTTGCTGACATGGGGATGGCTTCCGATAGCCACCAGATTGCCATCCAGATACCAGAAGCGGCTGTGTACCATCCGGCAATGGATAGCCCAACCGGGGGTGGTAATAGTATCAGGATTACAAATACTAACGGTCCAAGAATGAAGGTAACCTTTTTAAGTTTCATCTAACCCTCCCTCTCTTTTTACATGGAATCCTTACAAAAATCCTATCCTCTTCAATCAAACATACATCTGTAAAATCTCAGTTTAAGAGAATATGGATTTCCTTAATAATGCACATCCGTTTCCTTATTACCTCTTTTTTGTCATTTCCACAAGAGCATACTTGCTGAATTTTTAAGTCATTTTACAATCCAAATTATTACCATTAGCATTAGACAGTCCAATACTTACCTAAGCTTACTACTAAATATCATACTAATCTTTTTTGAAAAAGGGACTAAAATGAAAACAAGAAACTGGCTGATACCTGTATTTGCAATACCAATATTGATGTTGCCATTATTCTCAGGTTGCAAAAAATCTGGAAACGCTTCCGGAAGCCTAACAGTTGATCAAATAATGTCAAAGATGACCATGGAACAAAAGGTCGATCTGCTGGGCGGCGTTGTGATGAGTACCAAACCCATGCCGAAACTGGGCATTCCATCTCTCCGCATGGACGATGGACCGCTGGGTGCACGGTGGGGGCGTTCGACTTCCTTCCCCGCCGGAATCGCGATGGCATCAACCTGGGATACCGCCCTGGTTCGCAGGCTGGGACAAGGCATCGGCCGGGAGGTCCGTGGAAAAGGGAGAAATATCATTTTGGGTCCGAATGTCAACATTGCCCGAAATCCATTAAACGGGCGTACTTTCGAGGGGTTTGGTGAAGACCCTTTCCTGACCTCCGAGATGGGAGTCAGCTACATTGATGGCGTTCAGGAAGAAGGTATTGGAGCAACTGTCAAGCATTTTGATGCCAACAACCAGGAATTCCACCGTCACACTATTGATGAAAAAATCGATGAGCGCACCCTGCGTGAGATCTATTTCCCGGCATTCAAAGCGGCTGTACAACGAGCTCACTCCGCGGCCCTTATGGCATCATACAACCAGGTTAACGGCCAGTTTGCCGCAGCCAATCACTTCCTGCTAAATACCGTTCTGCGCAAGGAATGGGGTTACAAGGGACTGATCATGTCGGACTGGGGTGCCGTTCATGCTACCTTCCCTACCGTAAATAATGCCGAGGACCTGGAAATGCCAACCGGCAAGTATCTTAATCAAAAAACACTTATGCCGGCTATAAAATCCGGCAAGGTGAGCAAATCAACCATTGACTCGAAAGTCAGAAATATTCTGAATGCAGAATTTCGTCTCGGAGTCCTGCCGACCATGAAGCATCCACAAGTATTGATTGATAGCCTGATCAATGCACCTGAAACACACAGAGATGTCCTGCAAGCGGCAAAAGAGGCTATTGTGTTACTGAAAAACGACCGTCATGCATTGCCCATTAATGTTTCCGCCAAGCAATCCAAGCCATTGAGTATTGCTGTGATTGGTCCCAATGCGGCATATGCACGGACTGTCGGCGGCGGCAGCGCACAAGTGCATCCGATATACTCGATAACCCCTCTTGAAGCATTAAAGGCACGCCTGAGAGGCAAAGCAGAAATTCATTATGCCCCCGGCATCCTCTTTAACTATATGCAGCCAATCGATTCGGCCGCTTTTTATCAGCCGGATGGAAAGACCCAGGGGCTAAAGGTTGAATACTTCAGCAACAACAATTTTTCAGGAACTCCGATCGTCCGCACAACCGGCCAGCTCGACTATCGCCAGGGAGCAGCCTTAAGCACTCCTGTTGGACAAAACAAGGCCTTCCACGGCGACTTCACGGTTCGCTGGACGGGTAAGGTTTTAGCTCCGGTCACCGGCGATTATGAGTTTGGAGTCAGGGCTGCCGGACCAACAACGGTTTATCTTGATGGGAAACAAGCTATTGACATCAAGGGCCAGGAAGGTACGTACAAAGTTCATTTGGAGAAAGGACACAAGTATGACCTTAAAGTGGAATACCACGGACACGGGTATAGTCCGGATATGGGTTACAGCCTGAGTATACAACTGGGATGGCAACATCCGGAAGATGCTTCGATCAATAATGCCGTTCGTGTTGCTTCACACTCGGATGTCGCCATCGTTTTCGCGGGTACATCCAACCATTTTGAGTCGGAAGGATTCGATCGCAAGTCCCTGGAACTTCCAGATAACCAGGATGAACTGATCCAACGTGTGGCACGCGCCAACAAACATACAATCGTAGTCCTGACCACCGGAGCCCCGGTATTGGTCAACAAGTGGATCAACCAGGTTCCGGCAGTGCTTGAGTCATGGTTTGACGGATCGGAGATAGGCAACGCCATTGCCGATGTCATTCTTGGCAACTACAATCCATCGGGTAAATTGCCGATCACGTTTGTGAAAACCTGGAGCCAGGAACCCGAAGCGATACAGCACTACAATGACAGCGACACGTTGATAACGTATTCCGATGGTCTCTATGTAGGTTATCGCTACTTTGATTCGAAGCATATCAAACCGGAATTCCCCTTTGGTTATGGGCTCTCGTACACTTCGTTCAAGTACAGTGATCTGAATATTCAGAACAACTCAACAGCCGGGAACCCCAATGTTGAGGTATCATTCAGGATCACAAATACCGGCCACCGGTCTGGTGCCGAAATCGCACAGGTTTATGTGCACGAGGAACATCCCGAACTGGATCGTCCTGAAAAAGCCCTGAAGGGTTTTGCACGTGTAGAATTGAATCCGGGCCAGTCCCAGGAGGTTCATCTGAAACTGGCCGGTGATGCCTTTCATTACTTCAACCCGGATAAAAAGGCATGGGTAATCGATCCCAATAAATTTGATATCCTGGTCGGCAGTTCATCGGCCGATATCCATCTTCAGAAACAAATAGCACTGCAATAAGAAAATAGCTTGCTGACATTTGTCATATAACCGCTAAGAACGCCAGGGGCACAGAGTAATCCAGTTTCTTTTTCTGCGTTTCTTTGCGTTCCTGGCGGTTTTTTTGTTTCATCAGCGGTGCATCAAAACTCCTTTTTAAGATTGAACTACGGCTTCCGTGTCGGCGGTTGATCCGTAGAGCTCGGGTAACGGGACATCGATCAAACGAAGATATACCGTCAATTGCCCGCGATGATGGATGCTGTGGCTCATCACAAAAGAACGCAGTGCCGCAGTACGCGGAGACGAGAACAGGATTTGCTCCCCTTTCCTGAACGTCCAGTTAACCAGCATCTCTCTGTCGGATCTTCCCGAGATAGCTTTTCTGGCATTTGACACATTCTCGTCGAAGAACGACAGCAGTGTATCCCGCGATTTAAATTCAGGTCGTTTGAAACCGCCATCCTTTGATGAACGGAGATCAAATTCTGCTTTCTCCATAATGCTGTTTATCCAGACAGGAAGAAACGCCAGATGAATGGCAAGCTGACCAAGCGTTCTCGATTTCGGATGCGGTTTCCAGGTTGCCTTATCATTCGGAATACGTTCCAGCAGCTTGCGTGTGTTGGCCATTTCATGATCGAATTCAGGCAGGAATGATTCTGAAATTGACATGATACCCTCCCTCAAAATATGTTGATTTACTACTGTCGCATTAAGACGACGTATCTCAAACTCAGCACTTCATTCCTCTTTATCTCTCCTGATTCAGGTCTGTCATCTCCGGATTTTGTGCATCGTTTAACCTCATTCTTTGCAAATTAATTACTACTTCTGAGATATCAGAGTATCTCAATTTAAAACAATGGTAATTCACCAAAGGACTCCTGAATAATCCAGCTACTTCTGTGCAAATCGACAAACTGTCCATTATCTACTTCATTGAGGGACAGTTAGATCACTTTCAGTGCCTCCGGCCGTGTCTCTTTATCCACCTCTTCACCTATTCGGGCGACAATGCGTGGGATCGACCTTATATCGTTGATTGAAGTCCGGAAGTTGACAATGCAGGAACGCAGGGCGTATTTGCCATCAACCATGGCATTGGAAACGAAGACGTCCCCGCCTGTTTGCAGCCGGTCCAGCAACTCCTCGTTCAGTTCATTCAAATAGGATTCAATCCGGTCAAATCCTTTCGGTAAATCATCAGGCACATATCGAAATGTCGTTACACTCAGGTTGCAGGTCAGCGCTTCCAGGAGGGGGTGATTTTCAACAGCCTTATACAGTGCCTGTGCGAGAGCGATGTCGTCACGAATCATCTTAATATAGCCGTTGCGGCCAACCTGCCGCAACGCCAGCCATACCTTCAATGCCCGGAAACCGCGGGAGTTCTGCAGGCCGTATTCGTAATAATTGGTCGGTATCTCCTGCCCTTTCCCGCCAAAATGATAGTATTCCGGGTGATAACTGAAGGCATCCCTTAATAGTTTCGCATCCCTGACTAACGTGCAGCCAGCTTCGAGAGGACTGTACAACCACTTATGCGGATCGAGTGCCACAGAATCGGCCTCAGAGAGACCTTTCAGGTCATCGGACGCTTCCGGCAACACAGCCGCCGCTGCCCCGTATGCGCCATCAACATGAAACCAAAGGTCGTATTTGCGGCATACGGCGGCTATCTCGGGTAAAGGGTCGATCGCACCGGTGCTCACGGTTCCTGCCGCGCCAACGACCATGACAGGAAGATATCCCGCCTCCCGATCTTCCAGAATTCGTTGTTCAAGGATACGGACATCTATTTTTTGGTCCGCCTTTGCAGGAATCCAGCATACCGCATCGGTGCCAAGACCAAACAGATCTGTTGCCTTTTCTATCCAGGTATGAGTCTCTTTGGAAGCATACACGCGCAGTTTGTCACACCCGTCCGAAAATCCCTTGCTGCGTATATCCCACGGCGCCTTCGCCTTGCGTCCGGCCAGAAACCCCAGAAAGTTGGCCATATTCCCGCCACTGACAAGAACCCCGCCGCAATTATCAGGATAACCAATCATTTCAGCCAGCCATCGGATCGTCTGAGCCTCCATCTCACTTGCCATCGGCGACAATATCCAGGCGCCGACATTTGGATTCACAGCCGAGGCCAACAGATCCCCCAAAACGCCAATGGGAGCCGGAGAAGAGGTGATATACCCTAAAAACCGGGGATGTCCGTTAAAGAGGGAGTGATTAAACAATAGTCCGGCGGCTTCATCCAGCAGTAGACGCGGCTCCGTTCCCTCATCAGAAAGGGATGCATCTCCCAGTATCTTCCGTATTGTTGATGGTTTCTCCCCTGGCGTAACTTTCTTTTGGGGCAGATCAGCCAGAAAATCGGCAATTTGATCTACCAGATGATGGCCAAGTTTCCTGAATTCTTTCGGATTCATTTCAAGAGGAGAGGTTCTCTTGAGCTGATCCTTTTCAATATTGGAGCTCATTTGGGGTATGACAGTCTGTTAATGATTGGATCCTGATATCGAAGATAATACTTTCAGGATTAAGCAGAGATCATTTTTCCCCAATACCGGGTAGCCAGTGTGATATCTTTATTTCCGGTGCTTCCCTCAGTGTCTGGTAGACAACGCAATAACGTTCTGTTAATTTGTAAAGTGTTTCCAGTTGATCGTCGCTGGCGTCGGTATCCAAATCAAAAGACAGTCTTATCTCCCGGAACCCAACCGGGGCTTCCTTTGATACGGCCAATGTTCCACGAAAATCGAGGTCGCCCTCAGCTGTCACAACCCCGTCTCTGAGGTTGATACCGATTGCTGTAGCCACAGCGCTCATTGTTACGCCGGCACATGCCGCAAGCGCTTCAAGCAGCATGTCACCTGAACAAGCGGCAAAACCATCACCCCCGGTAGCAGGGTGGAGTCCGGCTTCAACCATCGCCCTTCCTGTTTCAACTTTGCAGGTTATCCCTTCCCCAATCCTGCCTTGTGCTTTGAGCGTGACAACCGCTGAATTCGGATCATCCCGATATTTCTCTTTCAAAGGCGCCTGAAGTGCCTTAAGTACATTTTTATCCATAATGATCAACTTTCAATATTTTGCGTTTCCTGAAATCCCGCTTTTGCGTGTTTGAGAGCTGTATATAAACTTTGAGATAAAGTTAGTACTTGTGTCCTAATCTTTCCGAAGATATCTTTAACTAGTTGATTTGCAAAATCTTATATAAATAAATTATACGCCTTTTCAAAAAAGAACACCCCCTACTCAGCACATTACACCCTCGCTTCCCCTTTTTAAACGTTTTAAAACGATACGGGAAGTAAAGAAACCTAATCGTCTACTGCCTCTCTGTCGGATTTGACCAACTCAGCGAGTCGAGAAAACCAACACGATCGGTTTTACCAGTCGGTCAAAATCACTGTAGGATAACTGGATCAGTTCGGTATGTGATCCGGCATTAAATGCGATATGCTCATCCTCAGCCAGGCTTGGAGCTACATAGACGTCCAGTCCGTATAGGTTGCCAAACGGCGGCATGGCTCCAACTTCACATTCCGGAAAAAGATCCTTGAATTCATCCTCAGAGGCTATCTCGATTGTTTTGGCACCCGTCACCTTTTTCAATAGCTTCAGATTCACATCATACGATGCCGGCAATACTGCCATAGACATTCTTCCATCTACATTGACGATGACCGTTTTTGCCAGTTCTTTCCCTTTGATATGGGCTGATGATGCAACCTCCTGAGCTGTGAAGGCACGGGAATGTGTTACTACACTGTATTTGACTCCGTTCTTATCAAGGAAGTCTTTTAGTTTTTGGACAGGCATAAGATATCCTCCATCTTAGTTTGGTGTCCTTTTAATGATCGGATGTACTAAATAAAACCAAGAGATGGCACGACGGGTTCACTCATTGTCAATATTCTACTCCGATTGGACAAAGAAAGTGTATTCTGATCTCTCAACAGATGAAGTTATAAGAGGATAGAGCAGTATTCCGACTTTACTTTATTAGGCCATTTGCTTTTCCTGTTCCCATTTAAGATAGGAGTGGGGATCGTGGTCGACCGCACCCTCAGGCAGCCAATCCCATAAGGGACCCATCGCATTTTTAATTTGGTTAACCAGGAATTCCGGAACTTCGGTGCTTTCCTGTTTATAAAATTTTCTAAACGAAACATCGTCA